>JAACDV010000197.1 GCA_009936825.1 Bacteroidota bacterium
ATTGAGGCCTGAAATTGAGAAAGTAAAACTGATGAGCGAACACCCAAAGGCAGAGTCTGCAAAAGTTGATATCGACACACTAGCAGCGCGCCTCACGGCAATCTGCGGCGCCCAACATGTTCAAACAGGAAGCACTATTGACCCGCGCTATCAACGTGACTGGCTTGGCACCGTTCCCTCTGCTCCCGCTATCATTGTCCGTCCGGCTGATACTGCCGGTGTTGCTGCGGTGATGAAGCTATGCGCGGCAAGCCGAACGCCCGTAGTTCCCTTTGGCGGAAATTCCGGTCTTGCCGGGGGCACTATTGCCAATGCAGATGACCGCGTTGTGTTGCTGTCGCTGGAGCGCATGAACACGGTCCGGCATCTGGACAAGGCTGGCCGCTATATGATTGCCGAAGCTGGGTGCATCATCGAGACTCTGCACACTGCCGCCGCCAAGGCTGACCTTATGTTTCCGCTGGTCTTTGGAGCAAAAGGTACAGCGCAAATTGGCGGCGCGCTAGCAACCAACGCTGGCGGGTTGAATGTGGTGCGCTATGGCAATGCGCGCGCACTATGCTTGGGACTGGAAGTTGTAGGCGCTGACGGCGAGGTAATGGATTTACTGTCAGCGCTGAAGAAAGACAATACCGGGTATGATTTGATTAATCTGATCATCGGGTCCGAAGGCACGCTTGGTATCATCACCGCGGCCACGCTGTCACTTACCGCACCACCGCCAGCCTATGCAACGGCGATGGTTAAGGTGCGTGATCCCGCCGCTGCCCTAGATTTGATGAATTTGACGCAAGCGCGAACCGGTGGCCGGATTGAGGCGTTCGAGCTGATTAGCCGTCTGCATTATGATCTGGCACTCAAACATCTTGATAACGTCACCGCACCCTTTGATGAGCCGGCCGATCTTGCAGTTCTGATCGAGATTGCTGCCGGAACCGATGCCGATGCCGCGATGGACTCCAATGGCAAGCTGGTACTGGCAACACAGCTGGAGGATATTCTGGCTGAGGCGCTGGAGGCAGAGCTGATTTATGATGCGGTGATAGCCATGTCGGAAGCACAACGCGCTAATTTCTGGACATTACGAGAGGATATTCTTCATGCAATTCAGGCGCATGGGCGCTGGGTGATGAATGATATCAGTTTTCAGATATCCGACCTTCCCGCCGCCATTGACGATCTGGAGGCGGCGTTTCGTGCCATCGCTCCGGGGCCGTTTGGTGTGGCCTTCGGGCATATGGGGGACGGCAATCTTCACGTTTGTGCGCGCCCTTATGACCATGACCCGTCCGAACATCCGGCAGAGGCTGCCGCGATTAGGCAGGCAATTCTGGATGTTGTCATTAAATGGCGGGGATCGATCAGCGCTGAACACGGCGTTGGTATTGTCAGAGCAGAGGCCATGCAAACCCTTAAAGACCCCACCGCCTATGCCATGATGAAGGCAATCAAGACGGCGCTGGACCCGCATAATCTGCTGAATCCGGGAAAAGTGCTGCTGTAAGAGCGCGCACTTCCCCGATTATGTGGCTATAACCCCATTATTTGGCTTTACTGTCTGATCAGGTGGTTTCACTTCCCGAATGGAAATTGAACACCGCACCTTCTTTAATGCCGCTAGGCCATCGCGCAGTTACTGTTTTCAGCTTGGTATAAAACCGAACACCTTCCATGCCATGCATCGAATGATCGCCTAACATTGATGCTTTCCAGCCGCCAAAGCTGTGATAGGCAACCGGCACTGGAATCGGCACATTAACCCCGACCATTCCGACATTAATCTGGCTGGTGAAATCACGCGCTGCATCCCCATCACGGGTAAAGATCGCGGTGCCATTGCCATATTCATGATCCATGACCAGCTGGCGTGCCTCTTCATAGGATTGCGGGCGAAGAACCGATAGAACTGGCCCGAAAATTTCGTCACGATAGACCGACATATCCGGAGTGACCTGATCGATCAGCGTGCCGCCAACAAAAAATCCCTCCTCATAGCCTTGCAAGCGCAACCCGCGACCATCAACAACAATTCCGGCACCATCTTTTTCGCCCTGATCAATATAGCCTTCAATGCGGGCTTTGGAATCGGCGGTGATCACGGGACCCATTTCCACTCCGGGTTCGTCATACTGGCCGATTTTCAGGGCACGAATTTTTGGTGCCAACTGGTCAACAAACCGGTCAGCTGTTTCATCACCAACCGCCAGCACTGCCGAGATCGCCATACAACGCTCGCCTGCCGAGCCGAAAGCAGCGCCCATCGCCGCATCAACCGCCTGATCCATATCAGCGTCAGGCATGATAATCATATGGTTCTTTGCCCCACAAAGTGCCTGCACACGCTTGCCGTTATCACAGCCGCGCGAATAGATATAACGCCCAATGGTGGTCGAACCAACAAAGCTGACCGCACCGATATCAGGATGACCCAGAATGGCATCCACGGCT
This sequence comes from Bacteroidota bacterium, assembly GCA_009936825.1. The sequence goes on from JAACDV010000197.1 coordinate 2,449, forward strand.
TCTTTATCGCCATTCACCACGTTCAAACATCCATCAGGCAGGCCAGCTTCGGTCAACAGGCGGGCCAGCATAAGCGGTGCACCCGGATCACGCTCGGACGGTTTGAGAATGAACGTGTTACCGCAGGCCAGCGCCATCGGAAACATCCACATCGGCACCATTGCCGGAAAGTTAAACGGGGTAATCCCAGCCACAACGCCGACAGGCTGGCGCATCGAAAACGAGTCCACTCCGCCAGCAACTTGCGCAGAATATTCGCCCTTCAGCAAATGCGGGATACCGCAGGCAAATTCGACCACTTCCATGCCGCGGGCAACCTCACCCTTGGCATCATCAAAAGTTTTTCCGTGCTGCGCCGAAATCAACGTCGCCAGCTCATCCAGATTGGCGAGGATCAAATCACGGAAGTTAAACATAACCTGCGCACGTTTGGCAGGCGGGGTTGCCGCCCAACCGGGAAGCGCGGCCTTGGCATTGGCGACGGCATTGTCGACCTCTGACGCGCTGGCCAGTGGCACACGAGTTGTTGGCGCGCCTGTCGCAGGGTTAAACACATCCTGTTCGCGCCCGCTGGTTCCGGCAATTTCAGCACCGCCGATATAATGCGTTAGAGTCATGATCTGCTCCTTGGAACTAGGTAATATCCAAACACGAAAGTTACAGGCTTTTTTAGAAAGCGCAAGACGCGGAAAAGATAACGCAATCAGGCCGACCGCCGCTGCCTGATATTAGGTGCTAGAAAGCGTTTCAAATGGAGCGAACGATTCGCATTAACCGCCCTCAAAGCTGTTGCATAAATGCGCAATTTGCTCAATCGTATTGGCTTAAATTCAAAAAGGAGACACCTCATGCCGCTAGCTATGAGACGCAAGGTATTTATCACCTGCGCTGTTACCGGATCAGGCGATACCACAGGAAAATCAGACAAGGTTCCGATTACCCCTGAACAAATCGCCAATTCCGCATTAGAGGCAGCCAGAGCCGGAGCCGCGGTGGTGCATTGCCATGTTCGCGACCCCGAGACCGGCGCTCCTTCGCGTGATCCTGAGCTGTTCCGCGAGGTGACCGAGCGCATTCGCGATTCCGAAACCGATGTTGTTTTGAACCTGACGGCCGGCATGGGCGGCGATCTGGTGCTTGGCGGGGTTGAAACCCCGCTTCCCCCAAAGGCCGACGGCACCGATATGGCTGGTGCTACCGAACGTTTGCGGCATATCGCCGACTGCCGCCCCGAAATATGCACGCTGGATTGCGGAACGATGAATTTTGGGCACGGCGATTATATCATGACAAACAGCACCGCAATGCTGACCGAAATGGCAAAACAAATGAAAGCCATTGGCGTAGTTCCCGAGATTGAGGCGTTTGATACCGGCCATCTTTGGTTTGCCAAACATCTGGTTGAACAAGGCCATATCAGCACCCCGGCGCTGGTCCAGCTATGTATGGGGATTCCATGGGGCGCACCCGATGATTTGAACACCCTGATGGCGATGGTTAACAACATTCCTGATGATTGGATTTATTCCGCCTTTTCGATTGGTCGTAATGCAATGGCCTATCCGGCAGCAGCGATTCTGGCAGGCGGCAATGTTCGCGTCGGGCTGGAAGACAACATCTATCTGTCACGAGGTGTATTTGCCACCAACGCAGAATTGGTCGAACGCGCCGCCAATGTTGTCGAAAATATGGGGGTAGAGCTGATCGGGCCAGAAGATGTGCGCGCCTTGCTGGGCATCACCAAACGTGCCCCTGTTCAGCGTTAGGAGATAGATTAATGGCAACGAACGTTAAGCCCGCAAAAGCCGCGGTTATCGGCGGCGGCGTTATTGGCGGCGGCTGGGTTGCCCGCCTGCTCCAGAACGGTGTCGATGTCAGCATTTTTGACCCGGATCCCGAAGCTCCCCGCAAAATTGATGCGGTATTGACGAATGCGGATGATGCGATTGGCCAGCTGACAATGGCGCCGCTTCCGATGCGGGGCAGTATGGTGTTCAAGGCTAGTATTGCCGAGGCCGTTGAGGGGGCCGAGTTGATCATTGAAGCCGTCCCCGAAAGGCTGGATATAAAGCAATCTGTTTACGACGAGATCGAAGCCGCAGCGTTGCAGGACGCCATCATCAGTTCTTCAACCTCGGGGATTATGCCAACCGACCTTCAGGCGAAGATGCTCCATCCGGGCAGGCTTATTGTCGGGCATCCGTTTAATCCGGTCTATCTACTGCCGCTGGTAGAGGTTGTTGGCGGCACCAAGACCGCGCCCGAAATAATTTCGCAGGCCAGCGCATTTTTTCGTGCCATTGGTATGCACCCGCTTCCCCTTCGCAAGGAAATCGAAGCCTTTGTCGCCGACCGGTTTCTTGAGGCCGTCTGGCGTGAAGCTTTATGGCTGGTCAAAGATGGCATTGCCACAACCGAAGAAATTGACGACGCCATCCGCTTTGGCTTTGGGTTGCGCTGGGCGCAGATGGGGCTGTTTGAGACCTACCGCGTGGCGGGAGGTGAGGCCGGAATGGCACATTTCATCGCGCAGTTTGGCCCCTGTCTGAAATGGCCTTGGACCAAGTTAATGGACGTGCCAGAGCTAACCGACGAATTGGTTAAAAAGATCTCTGATCAGTCCGACGCGCAATCTGGCATGCACAGTATCCGCGAGCTGGAACTTATCCGGGACACCAACCTGGTCTCTATCATGCAGGCCCTGAAAGCCAATGATTGGGGGGCTGGCAAGACGCTGGCCGACTGGGAAAACGCCCTATATGACGCGGTTCCAGCAGCCCATGCGACAGACATAAACGCACCGCTGGAAACAATACGCCAGCAAGTGCCGGCAAGCTGGACCGACTATAACGGTCATATGAATGAGGCGCGCTATCTGGATTGTTTTTCCATGGCAACTGATGCGGTTATGCGCTGGGTTGGTGTTGACGCCGATTATCTGGCCAGCGGCGGCAGCTTTTTCACCGTGGAAACCCATATCAGACATATTGATGAAGTCACCGCGGGGAGTGAGATTTTTGCCACCTCGCAACTGCTTCACGGCCAAGGCAAGAAAATGCAGCTGTTCCATCATCTCTATGCTGTGATGCCGGACGGCACTTCGCGCTTGCTTGCAACTGGCGAGCATATGCTAATCCATGTCGATATAAAGGCGCGGACTTCTAGCGCGCCATCGGCAAACGTGGCAGGCAGGCTGGCTGAACTGGCAACAGCGCATGGC
>JAACDV010000198.1 GCA_009936825.1 Bacteroidota bacterium
CAACCACTTTGGCTAACCACTTCGGCCAACCACTTTGGTCCACCAATTAAATAGATATTTTTAATTCAGGAACGGCTTTAGCCATGCGCCCCGTTGATTATCTTATTTATGGGATTGTTTTGTTCGGCTGGTCCACAAGCTGGTATCCGCTGACCTTGCAATTAGGAGTGGTTGCGCCCGAGGTGTCTTTGACGTGGCGGTTCACCTTTGCAACGATTTTGATGTTTGTCATCACGCGGATCGACGGACATTCTTTTCGGTTTAGCTGGCGCTATCATTTGCGGTTCCTGTGCTTTGGTTTCAGCTTTTTCTCCTGCAACTTCGTCCTGTTCTATTATGGCGGAATGTATGCGCCGTCGGGGCTTTTGGCGGTGGTGCTTTCAACGTCATCGCTGTTGAATGTTTTGATGGTGGCGGGGGTGAGCCGCAAGGCACCGCCGCGCATGCAGCTTGGGGCGGCTATTGTCGGGTTGGGCGGAATTGCGCTGATTTTCTGGCCGCAGTTGCAAATGTCGCCCACGGCGTTGATCAGTCTGGCCTTTTGCTTTGGCGGAACCTTGCTGTTTTGCGTTGGCAATTTGATTTCTGTTGCCAATCAGAGGGATGGTGTGCCGGTTCTGGCGGCGATCAGCTGGGGCATGTTTTATGGCACTTTATGTCTGGTGATTATTTCGCTGGCCCGCGGACATGAATTTATTATCGACCCCAGCCCGACCTATCTTGGCAGCCTTGTATGGCTGACGGTCATGTCGTCGATTGTCGCGCTATATTGCTATGTGCGGCTGATTGGCAGCATCGGGCCGGTGCGCGCGGCCTATGCAACGGTCGTGTTTCCGGTTTTCGCGCTGATGATATCGGCGCAATTCGAAGATTTTATATGGACCAGCTTTGCACTGACAGGGTTGGGATTGGTGATAGCCGGAAACATTATGATGATTCGCGCGCTCGACTAACCATCTTAGGACCGGCCCAACTCTAAAAAATCAGAAATGCCAAAAAATCAGAAATGCGGATGGGGGCCGGGTGCCAGTGATCCGGCGCTAAGAGCCAAACCAGCGCCCAGTGTCAGCATATCTCGCAGCCGCATATACCAGCCCGGAATAAGACCCGCCCGCGCTGCATAGCGATCAACACTCCATGCCAGCAAAAACCCCGGAACCAGCACGATTAAAGCGGTACGACTATCCAACAGGCAGGCAGGTCCCCACGCAATCAGCGCCGGAATGACCGACCAGACGAACCAGATCGGGCTGCGGTCGCCGTTTATGGCCAGCCCAAAATGCACCGCGCCAACAAAGCTTAGGATCAACGCGCCATAAATTACGCAAACTGAAAGGGCGAACTCCGCCCACGGCGAAACCCCGCTATGCGCAGCACCTGCACAGATGAAAAAGGGAGCGAGGCCGCCAACCCCGATCAAATTGGCAAGCAGCGGGGCGGCTTTATCATCGCCGGTGTCTTGCTCGAATGCCATCCGCTATTCCGCGCTCGCTTCAGCGATTTTGGGATCACGCGTCGCCATCGCCAGCGTTGCCACTGCACCAAGAACAATCAGTCCTCCCAACACTTCATTCACCGTCATAGTTAACCCCAAAAAAATCCACGGCCATAGGGGGCCCAGCACAGTTTCGATTAGCACTAGCAGGCTAACCTCGGCCGCCGCAACATAACCCGCACCCCATGTTACCAGCGCGATACCGATGCCAATCGTGCCTGCACCCATGAACAATGTCAGTAGCAGATCATGATTTGAAATGGCAAATCCGTTGCTAAAACCCGCCGCCAGAATGCCCGCCATCAGCATTGCGAAAAAACCACCAAGAAAGGTGCCGCCAAGAACATCCCGCTTGCCACTCCGCCGCGCCAGAACCAATGCCACGGCAAAACAAAAAGCCGATGACAGGGCCACGATGTTGCCGGCGGTGCGCCCCATTTCATAGCCGTCGCTGATCATCAATCCACCACCCAGAAGCGCCACTACCATGGCCGGCCATGTCAGACGATGCGGCAACTCGCCAATCCAGATGCGCCCGATTATTGCAGCAAAGAAGGGGGCAAGCGTCAGAAGCAGCAAGGTTGATGCCACCGAAGTCATCAGCATTGCATAAACATATCCCATGAATGAGAGTGCCAGAAACCCGCCCATCGCAATGTCAGTACCGTCCAGTGAGCGCAAAAAACCAAAAAGGCTCTGCCGCCGACGCAGGCAAGCAACCAGTGCCACCACGCCTGCCAGAGTGATCGACCGGTAAAACAGAATTAACATGCCGTCGTTTGTCTCTAGCAGGCGTATGATCAGCCCGACAAAGCTCATACAGCTTCCCCCCAGCAAGATTATCAACATGGCTGCATTGCGTGACATTATTCCCTCATATCCTATGGGCTAACTTATCGCTAGTAATACGAGATAGCTATCCATTTGGCAGGGTCTTGGAAGGTGGTGAAAAACAGTCAATTGGTGTAAGCATCTGGCCAGCCTTCATAGGGCCAGTCTTCATGCGCCAGTCGGTATTGGCCAGTCGGTGATAGATATTAATTGAAAGGTACTTATTTTGAAAATCGATCGGCTCAAAGCCTTTAATCTGCGGGCAATCCTATTGCCTGCGCTAATGAGCCTAGCGTTTTTTCAGGCAGGATGTTCTTCCATGACCGACTATTCCTTCTCTCCGCAGTTCGATGAAGACTCTGGAACCTTCCGGCATACAAAAGGATATACGCACGACAAAACTATCTTTGAGCTGTTCGGTCTGGCGCGAAAATTCTTCACGCGCCCCGAGGATCCCGCCGAAAAAAATGGTTTTCCCTTGTTGAATCCTGCCGATGCGCCGATGCGTGATCCTAATGTGCCAAGCGTGACATGGATTGGTCATGCGACGTTAATGTTTCAACGCGGCGGCAAGCGGGTATTGACCGATCCGATGTTCTCAACGCGCGCATCGCCCTTTTCATTCAGCGGGCCAAAACGTGTTGTGCCGGCTGCGATGACGCCCGAAGAATTGCCAAAGATCGACCTCATGGTGATATCGCACGCGCATTATGATCATCTGGATATGCGGGGATTAAAGCGTCTGGCGGCGGTTCAGCCTTTGATTCGCACGGTTGTACCCTTGGGGCTGGCGCGATTTTTGCGCCGTGCCGGATTTGAAAATGTAACCGAAATTGACTGGTGGCAGTCTGCCGATGCCGATGGCGATGGCGATGCCGATGGCGATGGCGATGCCGGGGACGGGCTTAGCGTTACCGCAACGCCGCTGCGACATTGGGCTTCTCGAACGCCGTTTGATCGCAACAAAACATTATGGTCGGGTTTTATGATCAGGTTTGATGATGGCTATCAGTTCTATTTCGCCGGTGATACCGGATATGGTGAAGATTTTGCGGAAACACGCGCCCGGCTTGGCGCCCCAGATTTTGCCGCCATTCCCATCGGGGCTTATGAGCCGCGCGATTTTATGCGCGATTCGCA
>JAACDV010000199.1 GCA_009936825.1 Bacteroidota bacterium
AATGCGGCTTTAACGCAGCAATCACTGCAATCAATGATTAGCCAATTTGGCGTTGTAACAAGCGCTGCAAATATGAATGGCAAAAATGCAGCTGCGGTTATCATTACCGCCGAACTGCCGCCTTTTACTAAGCCCGGGCAAAAGCTCGATATCGTTGTGTCAACGGTTGGTCAGGCAAAGTCGCTTCGCGGAGGGACCTTGTTGATGACACCTTTGTTAGGGGCTGATGGCGAGACTTATGCGGTGGCTCAGGGCAATTTGATGGTCGGTGGTTTGGGCGTTGCTGGCGGCGATGGGTCATCTTTGACCGTTAATGTTCCCACTGTTGGCCGGATTCCAGGTGGTGCAAGCGTTGAAAAAATGATTGAAACGCCGTTTCTGGATAATTCCAATATTTTGCTCAACCTGCACCAGGGTGATTTTAGCACAACAAACCGTGTTGCCGAGGCGATCAATGACGTTTTTGGCGACGGCGTTGCCATACCGCTTGATTCAACCACGGTTAAGGTACGCGCGCCAATTGATCCGGCGCAAAAAGTTTCATTTGTCAGTCTGCTTGAGAATGTCCAAGTCGAGCCTGATCGCCCGCGCGCCAAGGTTGTAATCAACGCGCGAACTGGCACCATAGTTATCGGTGGTGACGTTCGAGTGTCGGCGGCGGCAGTCACGCACGGATCGCTGACGGTGCGCGTTAAAGAAGATGTTAATGTAACGCAAACCCAAGCGATGGCCGTGGCTGATGGGGTTGCTGCGACCGTGCCTGGCGCTGCTGTGGAAACACCAGATACGACCATAACAGCCGAAGAAGAAATAGCACGTGCGTTTGTTTTTGATCCGGGTGTTGAATTATCGTCAATTGTAGATGCGCTGAATGCCGTTGGGGGTACGCCATCTGACCTTGTTGCGATCCTTGAAGCATTGCGTGAAGCTGGTTCGCTTCGTGCCGAGTTGATTGTGATCTAGGGAGCATCTGATGGATAATATGATTCCAACGCTTGCCAAGCCATTGAGTCCTGAATTGGCGCAGCGTCAAAATGTGCCGGAAGATCTGGATGCTGCGGCTGAACAATTTGAAGCAATTTTTATTCAAACGCTCTTGAAACAAGCCCGTCAGTCAAAGCTGGCTGATGATATTCTGGGCAGCAGCGCAGGCGATAATTACACTGAGATGCTGGAACAGGAACGTGCCAAATCTATGGCGCAAAACATGAACCTAGGTATTGCCGAGGCGCTGGTCAAACAATTCGGCCATGGCGCCCGCAAACCATCAGGTAACTAGGTGATGGTGATCCGATGACTAGTTTATTTGATGTTGGCAAAAGCGCAATTCAGGCCTACCGCCAGTCTCTGGGTGTAACCGGCCAGAATATCGCAAATATAAACACTGAAGGTTATAAGCGCCGTGAGGCCAACCTCGAGGAGGTTACTGCCAGTCAGGGCGGCATCACTAGCATTGCTAACCAGGCTGGCCTTGGTGTGCGTGTGGCCAATATAACTCGATCTTTTGACTCGTTCCTAACAGATAGCAAACTTGCTGCTAATGCAAACTTTCAGCGAATGGATAGCTATGTAAAACAGCTTGAGAAAGTTGAAACTGCTTTACTGCCATCAGATGCCGATCTCGGTACGCAAATTGGTAATTTTTTTCGGGGTTTGGCGGATGTTTCGGCAGCACCGAGTGACCTCGCGCCGCGTGTGGTTGCACTAGAGCAGGGTCGCAGTTTGGCGGCTGCTTTTAATTCAACATTTTTACAGTTAGACAATCTCAAGACTGCGACCACGGCGCAAATGCAAGACGCAATGGAGGGTATTAACTTACTCACCAAGGAATTGGTTTCTGTAAATGATCGAATCCTGTCGTCGGGACAAAGTGGAAAATCACCAAATTCATTTCTCGATTTGAGGGACCGGCTAGTTCAGGACATTTCTGCATTGGCCGATGTGTCAGTGAGCTATACGGATCGTGGCGTTGCAAATTTGACCATCGGTTCGTCTGGTGCTGGACCAAGCCTTGTTGAAGGTACCAACAGAACACCGCTTGGCTTTATCGAACGATATGATCGGATTGGCGGCCTGCAAGTTGTTCTAAACCCACTTTCGTCACATACGCCGACAAGCCAACTATCTGGTGGTATTATCGCCGGATTGAGTGAGGTGTATGGTGCGATTGATGACGTGGTCAATCAGATGAATCAATTGGCTGTTCAGATCACTACAGATTTAAACGCGCAGCATCATCGTGGCGTTACCATGGACGGTTTACGCGGTCTTGATATGTTTTCTGCGGTCAATGTTGTTGCCGAGACGAATCCCTCCAACCCGGTAGAGGTTGAAGCTGAAATTACCATCACAGACCCAACCAAACTGCCAAAAACGAGCATGACGTTGACCTACATTAAAGCAAGAGAGGTTTGGCAGCTAACCGGACCTGACCTCGCTGAGACGGTTGAGGGCAAGTCACTAATCTCGACATCAGGCTTTGACGTTAGGCTGACTGGCCCAGCTCAGAATGGGAACAGTTTTACAATCGTTCCTGGTAAAAATGCGGCTGCGAATATGCAATTCCTTTTGGCACGTCCACAAGATATCGCTGCGGCAAGTCCTGATCTTGTAACAGCTGATAATACGAACTCTAGTGATGCGACCCTGGAGGTGGCTCGGGTGAGCCCGAAGGGTTATCCAGAAAACAAATCCATTGCAGAGACATTGTCTAACTCTCTAACCGCTGTAGAGGCAAAAGAGTTTATTAACGATGGTCTCGTGGCCATTATCCCAGCAGGGACTAAAAATGTTGATATTGGCTCATTTACCAAGCAAGCGTCGGCAAAATTCCAATTAACAGATCTTGCATTGCAAAATGTAACACAAATGAGCTTTTCGCGGACTGGATCGAGTGATGATGGGCCGCATAGCTTTGGCATATCATATGCTGCGGCGTATCCGAGTGATAACTCCGGCAAGGTTTGGGAGGATAGTGCGGATATTGCCAAGCTGTTAAACAGTGGCTTGTTGCGTAGCACGGCCAATCAGTCACTCTCCGATTTGGGAATGATAGCTAGCGGCCGTGGTGGCAGTCTGACAATTACCTCGGCAGAAGGTGACTTTGAGATTACAGGTTCGGGGGTTCCCTCGATTGCAACGGGTGTTGGCGTAAACACGGCTGCAGTATCGGCAGCAGTGAGTGCGTCAGATTTGCAAATATTTACCCGCGAGGGTCGGCACCTCGCTGGAGCTGCATTTTCGGATGCACAAATAACCGAATTTATGACGTCCGGAAATGGTTTTGACGACGAAGCAGTATATAGCGCGAAATAC
>JAACDV010000200.1 GCA_009936825.1 Bacteroidota bacterium
CGCGAAATTCCCGAATCTGGCGCGCTCGCCGTGGCCAGCAGATCGCACCGGGATGATGCTACCAATAATTGGCTGGATGCGCGTCATATCACCCAGACCGTCGCCATTGGGTCCAGCTTGAAATTCTGTTTGCTGGCATCGGGCGAGGCTGATGTCTATCCCCGATTTGGCCCGACAATGGAATGGGATACCGCGGCAGGTGATGCCATTCTGCGGGCCGCTGGTGGCCGCGTTGAAGTGCCGGATGGCGGCGATTATCCTTACGGCAAACCCGGCTATCGAAACGGCCCGTTTATCGCCTATGGCGCCGCCTTTTAACGTTAACCGCGCCCGATAAAAGGCATTTTGGGGGCCATGACCGTCATGAATTGGACATTTGCATCCAGCGGCAATTCGGCCATGTAGAGAACCGAGCTTGCGATATGCGCAACATCCATAGTGGCCTCGGCTTTGATTGACCCGTCGGGCTGGGGAACGCCTTGCCTCATTTGTTCGGTCATTTCGGTCAGCGCATTGCCGATATCAATCTGCCCGCAGACAATGTTATGCGCCCGGCCATCCAGCGACAGGCTTTTTGTCAGGCCGGTAATGGTGTGTTTGGTGGCAGTGTAGGGGGCTGATCCGGGGCGCGGTGTATGCGCGGAAATCGACCCGTTATTGATAATCCGGCCGCCTTGCGGGGATTGGGCGCGCATCATTGCAAAAGCAGCTCGCGCACATAAAAATGACCCTGTCAGATTGGTGCGAACGACATTCAGCCAGGTGTCGATGTCGGTTTCGTCCACCGTGGCGGGCGCGCTGCCAATGCCGGCATTGTTGAACACCACATCGAGGTGTCCCCATGCCTTATGCGCTGTCGCAAACGCAGCCTCAACATCGCCCGGATTGCCCACATCACACGGCAACACCAATGCCGATTCATGGCCGTTTGCGGTTTGCGCCAATCTATCCGAATTACGCCCGATCAGCCCGACCTGATATCCTGCTTTCAAAAACGCCGCGGTGCAGGCAGCACCAATGCCGCGCCCTGCGCCTGTGATGATAATATTTTTTCTCATTCCGGGTGTCAGCATTTATTTTACGCCTGTCTATTGCGGAACCCCTAACATAAGGGCCATATCTGCAATGAAGCTAGCAAAAATAATAAAAGTAAGAGAGGGATACTTTGGGAATCCTGTCCGCCTTTGTTATCCATCCAGAAGTCCGCAACAAGCCGTTGCCGCGGTCTGCTGATGCCATGCTGGCCGAGGCGGTGCAGCTGGTCGGTGCGATTGGGCTAGAGGTTCAGCATGCCGAGGTGGCCAGCCTTCGCAATCCGCGCGCGGGAACGTTTCTTGGCACCGGGTACATAGACAAGATTGCCCAATTTGCCGAGGCGTATGATGATGTGCTGGTGGTGGTTAATACCACTCTAACGCCAGTTCAGCAGCGTAATCTTGAGACGCGCCTGGAATGCAAAGTGATCGACCGTACGGCGCTGATCTTAGAGATTTTCGGCGCGCGCGCCCAAACCCATGCTGGCCGTCTTCAGGCGGAACTTGCCGCGATGACCTTTCAGCGCAGCCGGCTGGTGCGAAGCTGGACCCACCTAGAGCGTCAGCGCGGTGGTGGCGGCTTTCTGGGCGGACCGGGCGAACGTCAGATCGAGCTTGACCGGCGCATGTTGATGGAGCGGGTTGTCCGGATCAAGAAAGAGCTAAACGAGGTTGAGCGTACCCGCCATCTTCAACGTGGCAATCGGGCGCGGGGCGGAACCCCGACTGTGGCGCTAATCGGGTATACCAACGCCGGTAAATCGACCCTGTTCAACCGGTTGACCGGTGCCGATGTTTTGAGCAAGGACATGCTTTTTGCAACGTTGGATCCGACGATGCGCGCCATTAAGCTGCCTTCAGGGCGCGAGATTGTTATGGCCGATACGGTAGGATTTATCAGCCAGCTGCCAACCGAACTGGTTGAAGCATTCAAAAGTACGCTGGAAGAAGTGGTGCAGGCGGATTTATTGCTGCATGTGCATGACGCAGCGTCCCCGCTGGTCGCCGAAGAGGCGGGCGATGTGCAATCTGTTCTGGTTGATCTGGGGATGGATGTTGAACAGCAAACGGGGCGGTTGCTGCATGTGCTGAACAAATCCGATTTGCTGGATGCCGGGTCTGAATCCACCGCAGACTCCGAGCAATATGATCGTGAGGCGCTGGCTAATATGTTTGCTGGCGGCACGTTTGCCTCGGCCCTCACGGGCGCCGGTATTGAGGCTACGCTGGAGGCGATTGACGCGCATCTTGGTGTGGACTGCCGATCCGGCAGGATTACCTTGAGCCCGGCCGATGGCGCCGCGCGAGCATGGCTGTTTGAGCGCGGGCAGGTGCATGACGCGGCACTGTCTGATGAGGGTGCGCAAACGCTATCAGTGGCACTGGATGAGGCAGACTGGGCGCGGTTTCATTCGCGCTGGCCGTCAATCACCACCCTTATCACTCCGGTGTAGGGTCCCGAATTTGGATTCTGAATTTGAGGTCCGAATTTGGGGGGGCAGACAGCATGCCACGTTTTCTGATATTTGAAATTGCGATAAATATCGCTAACCTATAAAGCCAGATCATTCTCCAGCAATAGGCAGGGCTAAAATGGAACGAACAGTATTCTTGAACGGGGACTTCATTCCTGAAACTGAGGCAAAGCTGCCGATTTTTGATCGCGGCCTGCTATTTGCGGATTCTGTTTATGAGGGGTTCGGAATTCTGGACCGGCAAGTTGCTGATTTCGAATATCATATGAATCGGTTGGATCGCTCGTTGGGTGAGTTGAACATGCCCTCGCCAATGTCGCGCCAAGACATGCTGGTGGTTTTCATGCATCTGATTGCGGCGAATGACCTTGTCGAGGGGTTTTTATATCTTCAGATCACGCGCGGTACAGCGGACCGCAATTATCTTTACGATGACAGTTTTGTGCCAAATATTTTTGCCTTTACCCAGAATGAAAAATTTTTGGCTGACGCGGAGTCAAAGCCCGTAACGCTGGCCACTGTGCCGGACATTCGGTGGGCGCGGCGCGATATCAAAACCACCAATCTGCTGGGTCAGGTCATGGCAAAACAGGCAGCTCATCTAGCTGGCGCTTATGAGGCGTTGATGATCGCGCCCGACGGCAATGTGACCGAATGTGGATCATCCAGCTTTTTCTTTATTAAGGGGCGTGAGCTTTTTGTGCGGCCCGTTACCAATGAAATTCTGCATGGCATCACGCGCCAGACGATGCTGCGGGTTGCCCAAACACACCAGCTGAAAATCGCTGAGAAAAACTACACGCTGGAGGAGGCATTATCTGCGGATGAGGCGTTTATTACCGGCGCGTCGATTTACGTCATGCCCGTTGGAAAAATTGACGATACCGTGATTGGTGATGGGAACGCGGGTGCAATTACATTGGCGCTTCGCAGTGCCTATCTGGACCTTGCGCGTTCAGAATTTCCACCTCAGGCAAAGCAGGATTGACACCGCAAATGCAAACGACCCAAGATGCCCTGAAATCTTTGAAAGCGTTGGCGGAGCGTCCCCTGGCAGAGGCAACAGCTCTGCCACAGCCCCTTTATGTGTCTGATGAGATTTTTGCGCTTGAGCAGGAACGGATTTTCGCCAAAGGATGGCTGTGCGCAGGGCGCGCCGACGAGATTGCCAAGCCCGGCGATTATATGACTTTTGAGCATGGTGCGCAGCCGGTGATTATCATCCGCGGTATAGACGGCGATATTTATGCGCGCGCCAATGTCTGTCGTCACCGGATGATGCGCTTGGTTGAGGGGCGTGGCAATGCGCGGAAATTCACCTGTCCCTATCACGCTTGGACCTACGGGCTGGATGGTCGTCTGGTGGCCGCCCCTCACATGGAGCGTACGAGCTGTTTTGATACGGTTAATCTCGGGCTTGCCGAAATCCGGTGCGAGATTTTTCAAGGCTGGATTTATCTGACGCTTGACGCGGATGCTGTATCACTGGCAAATGCGCTTGCCCCATTAAGTCAGATTATCGCCGATTATGTGCAGCAGGATTATGTGACAATTTTTTCAACGGATCATGTTTGGGATACGAACTGGAAGTGCCTGACAGAAAATTTCATGGAAAGCTATCACCTGCCGGTTGCGCATAAGGCCACGGTTGGCGGGCATTACACGCCCAGTGAAACAGAATTTGACCCGCATGGGGCGTTCGATGCTTTCACCTATCAGATGTTCACCAAAAGCGATGGAGCGCCGGTTGGCCGGGCGCATGACACCAACACCCGGTTGCAGGGGCGGGCGCGTTATACCTCGGTGATGCCAACGATTTTCCCGTCCCATATGTACGTTCTGGCCCCCGATCATCTGTGGTATCTGGCGCTGCAACCCGACGGGCCGTCGCGAACACGCATCCGGTATGGCGCGGCCATTGCCCCCGAAGTTTTGGCAGCACAGGATGACCGTGACGCTTTTATCGCGCGCACAAGGGCGTTTCTCGATGTTGTTCAGCAAGAGGATAAAGGCGTTGTTGAGGGCATTTTTCGCGGCGCACAATCCCCGCTTGGGGAATCTGGCCCGCTGAGCTGGCTAGAGCGCGAGAATCATGAATTTACCCAGTATCTGGCGCGTAACCTGTGTAACAGCAGCTAGAATAATAGGCTTTTCTTGGTCAGCCCAGTTTTGGCACGGCAGGCGCGGCATAGCGCGTGACCATAAACACGCCGGCGCTGGTCAGCACAAAACCGGTGATGCTGAAAATGCTCAACGGCTCATCAAACCCGGCGGCAGCGATGATGGCCGTTACCGTTGGCACCAAAAACAGCAGGGATGAGGTTGCTGCCATTGAATCGCGCTGGATCAAGATCATTAAAATGACATATGCGCCGCCTGATACCAGAATGATCTGCCACGCCAGTGCCAGAATAAACGGCATTTGCCAGTCAATTTGCGGGGTCTCAACGGTCAGGCAGATCACCGTAAAAAACAGCGTGACCGCAACAGTTTGAATCACATTTCCCGTCAGTAATTTTATCCGTCCACCAATGTGTTTTTGCAGCAAAGTTCCTGCCGTTATGGCGATAAGGCCGATCACGACCGACACCAGCCC
>JAACDV010000201.1 GCA_009936825.1 Bacteroidota bacterium
AATGGGTTCATCCGGAATTGCTGCAGGGGGTGAGTGACCTTGTTGCAGCATTGCCCGATGATCAGAAAATCCGGCGCGCCGTTTGATGGTCGAATAAGTTTGACGGTCGGATAGGGACATATGAGGCGGCAAGCCGGGCCGAGGGTGAGAGTGGCTTGCGTGTTGGTCTTATTTGCGGTAATACGGGCGAAATCGATCAAACCTCGGGCAAATTCGATCAATCAGGGTAATGAGTCCCTAATAAGCTGGTTTAATTCATTAAGCTGGCTTAAAATTGAGTTAAGCTGAAAGAAACACCTTCGGGAGACCATAATGGCACGCGTTACCGTTGAAGATTGCATTGAGAGAATCCCCAACCGTTTCGACCTTGTTTTAACCGCATCGCAGCGGGCTCGCGGCATTTTGAAGGGCGATCTGCCTACGATTGAGCGCGACAATGACAAGAACCCGGTGATTGCGCTGCGTGAGATTGCAGCAGAAACCGTGGATATCAACGGGCTGAATGACGGGCTAGTCAAAAAGATGCAGCGGCTTTCGGCGCGTGAAGAGCATGACGCTGCCGCTGAAGAAGCCGCTGTTGGCGAAGTTGATCTGTCAGAAATGATCGGCGATTACAGCGAAGCCGAGGGTGAAGAAGCCGGAATGCATGTCAGCACTCCTGAAGGCGAAACAGATCCGGGATTTGAGGATGTTGACCTCTCTCAAATGACCGGCGAAGATTGAGGCAACTCAGTCAGCGTTTCCTTCCAGACATGACGCTGGCGTTAACTTTGTCGGCTAGTGTGGGATGATCGGAACAGCAGACCCTATTATTGAAAAAATGCGGAGCTACCACGCTACCGTTGATGGTGATCGTCTTCGGCGCGCCTTTGAATTTGGGCGTAATGCACATGACGGGCAGGAGCGCGCGTCGGGGGAGCCCTATTTCACCCATCCGGTGGCGGTTGCCAATCTATTGGTGGATATGCGCCTTGACGAAGAATCGGTGATTACCGCGCTTCTGCATGACACAGTTGAGGATTGCGACGTCACGCTGGCTAACCTTGATGATAAGTTTGGCGGCGATGTGGCGCAGTTGGTTGACGGTGTTACCAAACTCAGCAGGCTGGCAATCCAGTCATCGCCAAGCAGCGCTCAGGCAGAAAACTTCCGGAAATTATTGCTGGCAATGAGCGAGGATGTACGCGTCCTGCTGGTTAAGCTTGCTGACCGGACACATAATATGCGCACGCTATCTTTCATCAAAAAGCCGGAAAAGCAGCAGCGCATCGCGCGCGAAACAATGGATATTTTCGCTCCGCTTGCTGAACGGATCGGGCTGACCAACATCCAGAACGAGCTTGAAGACAGAGCGTTTTCAATTCTGGAAGGGGAAATGCGCCAAAGCATTAAAACGCGTCTGGATTTCATGACGTCGGAATCAGAAATTGTCATTCCCACAATCAGTGTTGAGCTAGAAGCAACGCTGGAAAATATTGGCATTGAGTGCAGTGTTAGTGGCCGCCTGAAATCAGCCTATTCAATTTGGCGTAAAATGCAGAGCAAAGCCGTTACAATGGACCAGCTTGCCGATATCATGGCATTCAGAATTCTGGTGCCTAGCATTAATGATTCCTACCGCGCGCTTGGCCAACTTCATCAGCATTATCCGACTATCATGGGGCGGTTCAAAGACTATATCTCAACCCCTAAACGAAATGGCTACCAGTCGCTTCATACCGGGGTTCTTGGCCCGCAGAATAACCGTATTGAAATTCAGATCAGAACGCCCGAAATGCACCGGGTTGCCGAACATGGGGTGGCTGCGCACTGGAATTATAAAGAACCTCATATTGAAAATAATTATACTAAATACAGTTGGATACAGGAACTTGTTGGTATTTTGGATGAAGAAGCTGGCGCGGATGAGTTTCTCGAACATACGAAGATGGATTTGTATCATGATCAGGTTTTCTGTTTCACCCCGCGCGGTGATCTGATTGGCCTTCCACGCGGCGCTACGGCGGTCGATTTTGCCTATGCCGTACACACCAAAAGTGGCGAGACCTGCACCGGTGTTCGGATCAACGGCAGGACGCGCCAGTTGGCAACGGAACTGGAAAACGGGGATCAGATCGATATCCTAACGGCTGATGATGCAAAGCCAAAAAGCGAATGGGAAGGCTTTGTTAAAACAGGCCGGGCGAAATCTGCCATCCGGCGGTTTTTGAGAGTCCAGCGCGTTACAGAATTCAGCCGTATCGGCAGAACGCTGATCGAAAAGGCATTTCGGGCGCATGATATTCCCTTTCGCAGCCGTGCTTTGGAACGGTCACTTGCCGCCTTTGGGGTCAACCGTATTGAGGAAGTCTTTGCACTGGTTGGCGAGGATAAGCTGTCGGCGCTTCGGGTGCTGGAACGCATGCATCCCGATGTGGAAATAAAGGGCGGTCCGAAAGGCAAGCGCGGTGCTGGTAAATCTGGCAAGTCCGGCGCGGAGTCAAAACTCGAAAATGGGAAGGCAAGCCGCGAGCCAAAGCTGAAAATCAGGGGCGATAATACCGGCGCTGCGGTGACTATCGCGCGGTGTTGCCATCCTCTTCCGGGCGAAGAGATTGTTGGAATTTTCACAACTGGCAAAGGTGTTACCGTACACAAGGCTGATTGCTCGATTTTGAGCAATTTCAACGATATGCCCGAATTGTGGTTGGATGTTTTGTGGGAAAATGATCGGATGCGAACGGTCAATGGTCAGCTTCGCGCCGTGTTGACGAATGAGCCCGACTCGCTGGCATCGGTGGCCGCTGCAATTTCTCAGCAGGGCGGCAATATCTCCAATATTCATCTGGCCGAAAGAAACCCTGATTTTTTCAAACTGGAACTGGATTTAGAAGTGAATGATGTCGAACATATGCGCGCTATTATCGCGGTTATGCAGGCAAATAAGTTTGTTGAAAGTGTTGAACGTGCCAGT
>JAACDV010000026.1 GCA_009936825.1 Bacteroidota bacterium
CCGAGAGAGTATTGGCCAAGAGAGTATTAGGAAGAATGACCTTGTCCATTTGCACCAAACGCCGCCCAATAAAAGCTGAAATCGCCGAGGCTTTATAGCAGGCAACGCCCGGAACGCCGTATAGCGCGGTTTGCAGGGTAACGGTACCCGACGCCGCCAAAACCGCATGACTTTTCGACAAAGCGTCAAACAGCGCGTCCTTGCCCGTATTTATCGCAATCACATCCTGCAAATTCCCTTTGGCAACCGCCGCGGCAACGCCTTCACGAAGCTGATCTGCAAGATGCGGCAGCGTTGGTAAGCTGACAGTCAGTCCCGGCATTGCCTTTCCTACCAGCATCAATGCATCCAGCATTGGCACCAGCATATGCGAAATCTCGGACCGCCGACTTCCCGGCAGCATCGTTATGTGCAGGCCGTTAGCGGGGGATTTACCCGCGGTAAGGAGCGGATTCGGCCGCACAGGATGATTATAAATGTCGTTAAACGCTTCAGGATGTCCGATAAACTGGGTTGTGATGCCGTGCGGGGTGAAATAGGCCGGCTCAAAAGGAAACAGGCATAAAAGACCATCAACAGCCTTTGCCACATTTTTAGCCCGCCATGCACCCCATGCCCAAACTGTCGGGGCCACAGTATGAATAATCGGCGCAGACCACCCTTCTGCCGCCATGCGTCGGCGCAAACGCGATGCCAGACGCAAAGAAAACCCTTTTACATCAACCGTCAGAATCGCCGAGGGCCGGGTTTCAATAATCCGGTCAACCAGGCGGTCAGCTAGCCGCGATAATCGGGGATATGCGGTAAGGGCTGCGCCAAACCCGAAAACGGTCAGCGCCTCCATCTTGCCTTCACAGACAAGACCTTCTTCGATCATGGCCGGCCCGCCAACACCTATCCAATGCTGTTGACCCCAGCTCCCATTTATCGCCGCCATCATTTTGGCTGCCAGCCTGTCCCCCGACGGTTCACCCGCAAGAATGAATAAAGGTGCGGCCATTATATGCCAACAACTGTCAGGTTAAGTTCAGTGGCCGTTTTCCATAGCTTTTGCGGATCCCCGGCAAGTAAAACACCGCCAGCTTCAAGCGCGATAATCACTATTCCGGCAGCCGCAACAGCCGCCAGCGACGTCTCGCCAATCACCGGAATATCAAGCCGGGCATCCTGACCCGATTTACGGCGCTTGACGAAAACCGCAGGTGGCCCTGTTTTATCCAGAATATCAGCCGAGCGACGCAGCATTGCATCGGTTCCCTCAGCGGCCTCAATCGCAATAACACGGCCATCTTGAACAACTACGCCCTGCCCCACATCATGCGCGCCAAGCTGCATCAGCACCGCAACGCCGCATTCAATATCGGCGCGAATGGCATCATTTATCTGCCCGCAACAAACCCCGTCCGGCATCATTGCGTCGGGCATAAAGCTATCCGCAGAAATGGTCTCGATACCAACTTCGTCAAAAAATGCCGAAATAGCCCGTAACAACGCATCATCGCCACGGCCTACGGCGCGCGCCAGTAATTTTACCGCACTTGCATCCGGCTTTAGCTGCGAGAGCGTCGGGCGCTGGACTTTGCCGGCCATAACAATTTTGCTACACCCGGAATCCTGAACAAGTTGGCGCGTTGTACCAATAGACCCAAGCGTAATCTCAAAAGAATCAAAGGCTGAAAAATCAGCATTTGCCTGACCCGAAATGGTAAAAATGGTGACGTCATATCCTTGCTGGCGGGCATTTTCTGCCAGATTTAGTGGCAGTTGTCCCTGCCCTGCAATTACCGCCAGTTGTGTCATTCATCGCCCTATTTCTAGTTTGCCTGACAAACGCCGTTCCGGCCTGCCTTATCAAGAAAAGTAAAAACCTCTGCCGCCTCAGCGCTGTCACTATAGGTTTGACGCGCCGACTGTAGGCGCTGGCTATACACATTGCTGCCGCGAAACAAATCCCGATAAAGCCGGCGCAGGGTCAGGACAGTCGCATCGTCAAACCCGCGCCGCGACAGGCCAATGACATTGATGCCGGTCAGACGCGCCCTGTTGCCAACAGCAATCCCGAACGGGATTACATCGCTATCCACTGCACTTTGGGACCCAATCATCGCATGATCGCCAACACGGCACCATTGCTGAACCGTGGCAAACCCGCCAAGCATGACATGATTGCCAATCTTTGCATGCCCACCAAGCGCTGCATTATTCGCGAAAATAACATGATCACCAACAACACAATCATGCGCAACATGCGTTGCCGCCAAAAACAACCCGTGATTACCGACAACCGTCCGCATCGAATCTATCGCCGTTCCCGGATGCATTGTCACATGCTCACGTATCACGCATTTACGGCCAATCTCCAGCGTCGATGGCTCGCCCGCATAACGCGTGTGTTGCGGGGAACATCCAAGAACAGCAAAGGGAAACACCTCACATCCGGCACCAAGCGAGGTGTGCCCTTCGATCACCACATGTGCGTGCAGAATCGCCCCATCGCCAATAACAGCATCGCCCCCGATAACACAAAAGGGTCCAATACTAACGTCAGCACCCAGCGAGGCGGCCGGGTCAATTACCGCAGTGGGATGAATAAAAACAGCCATGAAAATACGGACTTTCTAAAATGGATCTGGGTGAAATTTATGTGTTCCAGAATAGGGTGAGCGTAAAAGCATCACCGCGGCGGATCAACAATCATCGCGCCAAATTCGGCCTCAGATGTCTTCACACCTCCTACGCTTGCCACCCCTTTGAATTTCCACAATGCGCCTTTCGAGCTGATTTTTTCAACATATAGAGTTAAAACATCGCCGGGACGAACGGGTTTGCGAAACTTTACCTTGTCAATACCGGTAAAAAATACCAGCTTGCCGTCAGTTTCATTGCCCAACGTCACGCTGGCAAGGCAGGCCGCGGTTTGCGCCATTGCTTCGACAATCAAAACGCCCGGCATAATCGGATAATCGGGAAAATGTCCGGTAAATACGGGATCGCTGGCGCTGACCAACTTTATCCCCACGGCACTGGTATCCGCCGTAATTTCCTCTACCCGGTCAATCAGCAACATTGGCGGACGGTGGGGAATGCGTTTTTGTATCTGGTCAATATTGAGTTCGGTAATGGTTTCGTTCATTGGTTATTTTCTTTCTTCCCAGATTTAGCAAGCAGGCGGCGAAGCGCCGCCTTTTCCCGCCAGAAATCGCGCGCCTCAGTAGCCGGAAATCCTACAACAATCATGCCCTCGCCGACATCCTTTGTAACGCCGCTTTGCGCCATTACAACGGCGTCCTTACCGACACTAACATTCTGGCCAATTCCGGCCTGACCACCCAGCATTGCACCCTCGCCAATGCTGGCACCCCCGGCCATACCGATTTGCGCGGTTAAAATGGCGCGGTCCGCAATGGTACAATTATGGGCAATATGGACCAGATTATCGATCATTACGTTCGCTCCAATCCGGGTGGCCTCTAATGTGCCGCGATCAATGCAGCAACCGGCGCCTATATGGCTGAAGCTGCCAATTTCGACTGATCCCACATGGGGCAACATCACCGCCCCGTCTTTGGTCATCTCAAACCCGAAACCTGCGCTTCCAATGACGGTATTTGGCAAAACACTGACATTATCGCCAAGATCACAGTGCGAAAGCACAGCGTTGGCCCCAATCCGGCATCCGGTGCCAATGCGCACCCCTTTATGGATGACCGCTCCGGCTTCAATGATACTCCCGCCGCCAATCGTAACGCCATCGCCCAGCATAACCCCCGGACCAACGGTCACAGTGCCTTCATGCCCATCATGCTTGGCACCAAAATCATAGGGTGTGACCGGACCTGATTGGGTGTCAGGAACCAATTGGGAGAGCGCCCGCGCAAAGCCTAGGCGCGGCGCATCGACAATCAGTTTTGTACATTTATCTGGAAGTGATGCGGCAAATTCACCGTTGGTTATAACCGTCGCACCCTCTAGCAAATTCAAATCGATATCCGGCGGTGCAGCCGATAAAAAACTTAATATTCCGGGGCCGCCTTTATCAATCGAGGCAGAATCACTCACCAATACCGCGCCATCACCTGTCACCTCAGCGCCAATGGCAGCGGCAAGTGATGCGGCACTCTGCGGGGTAATCGTGAAAAATCGGGTTTTAATTGCCATGCTTAATATCTATTCCGATACCGCCTCTTTTGGGGCCGAAACCTCAGGTATTGGAACATCATTTTGTCTTATGTTGACTTCAATTCGCGCATTTTTTGTTCGCTCATCAAGCCGCCGCAAAACCTCTTCGGAAAGGTTAAGAGACGGAATGAAAATCAAGGCAGCATCGCGGACAAGCACCAAATCGAGCATCTGCTCACGCGCGACCTCAGTTACAATCTCCACGGCCATCCGGCGCAATTCTCCCTGCGCTTCCTGAAAAGCGAGCGCGATTGCCTCTCGGCCATATTGAATTTCCTGCTGGATTTTGGCCACTTCAGCCTCAAATTCAGACAGTTTTTTCGCAAATTCCTCTTCAGATAACGTCTCGCGCAACGTAACCAACTCACGCTCGCTTTCCTGAAGCTTGGTCTCACGCGCGGAAAATTCACGCTGAAAGGTTAGCCTTTGTTCATCCAGCAATTCGCGAACGCGCAAGGTTCCCTTAGAAGCACGTAAAACACCCTCAAGATCAATCAGACCAATCCGGCGCACCGCCATAGAGCCATCAATAACGCCGGCACCAGCATTTTCATCTGAATTTGTGACAGCCTGTTGCGCAAAGACGGGCTGTGCCATACCGATAGTCATCAACACCAAAAAAAATACAGCGCGTTTTATCATCAATACAGATGCGGCAAAAGACAGATTTTGCGTCACATCGAAGCCCCTATAACCGCGTGCCGATGGTAAACTGGAACGTCTTCTTTCTGTCATATTTTTCGCTGTTTATGGCATTGGCCCAGTAGAACGACATTGGCCCGATATATGTGTTCCACAAAATGCCGGTACCGACCGACGTGCG
Source organism: Bacteroidota bacterium (assembly GCA_009936825.1). The sequence continues at coordinate 5,003 of JAACDV010000026.1, forward strand.
AAGCGAAGATTTTTTCGCCCCGGTTACGCCATTTGGAAAATCTGTGTCCCATACCGAGCCAAAGTCTGAAAAGACGGTCCAACGCATTCCAAGATCCTTGCTGAACCCCAGAGGTGACACAATTTCAAAGCTACCGTTCACAACATTGTTACCGCCGACAGCCGCGCCTGACCCTGTATCACGCGGCCCCATACCGCTGCCCTCAAATCCACGCACACTGCGACCACCAATGTAGAAACGCTGTGATTGCGTTACTTTCTCGCCCAACCCGATCACGCTACCAACACGGCCCTTAACCCCCAGAACGATGGAGTTAAAGTAAAGAGGCTTGTAATACGCGCCTCTGATAATGGCCTGATAGTATTTCGCATCACCGCCAATTCCGGCGATTTCCTGAGATAGCTCAATCAGACTTCCGTCTGACGGGTCCATCCGATTATCACGGGTATCGCGTGACACACTATAGCGGGCCGCAGATTTTAGAATCGTCTTATTATTCTCACCCGTCACCGAGGTTGCTTTTGTTGATGATGTCGTTGATTTTGTACGCGATAATTCATATCCGACCCGGTGATAATAATCATCGGCCGCCGAGAACCCAACACCAAAATCAGTTCCCAATTTGTTGGTGGTAATGGTGTTGCGCTTAACCCGCTCATTAAACACCGAGGCCGATCCGGTAAGGTTTCGCCCGAAAAGATACGGCTCGGTAATCCCCAGAGTGAGGTTCGTGCTGCTCTTTGACAGGTCCAGACTTGCATTCAAGGACCGGCCTGTACCAAGGAAATTCTTCTCATTAATACCCAGCACGACGTTGGTTTTATCAATGGATGAGTATCCAAGGCCAACTGATAGCTCGCCTGTTGACTGCTCTTCAACGGTTAATTGGGTGATCGTCTGCTCATCGCTGCTTCCGGCAATATTCTGCACAGTCACATTCGAAAAATAGCCAAGATTACGGACATTACGAATTGAACGTTCCAGCTTGAGCTGGTTGAAAGCATCGCCCTCAACAAGTTCAAATTCGCGCCTGATAACAGAATCGAGTGTCCTGGAATTATTGACGATCTCAATACGTTCAATGAAATTTTTGCGCGCCTTGCCAATTTTCAAAAAGATGTTGAGCGTTTGGCTTTCGGGGTCGGTTATAACCTCAGGATCGATATTAACAAACGCATAGCCGACCGAGCCCAGTTCATTCGTCAGGTCCAGCATGCCCTGTTCTAGCAGACGAACATCATACCATCCATCATCACCGAACTTGAACAGCGTCGTCAAAAATTCGATGTCCAGCCCTTTAATCTGGCTTTCAATGGAGATATCACCAACCTTATAACGAACACCTTCTTCGAGGAGGAAATTGACGGCAAAGCCTTTTCGGCTAGGCAGCAGACCACCTCTAACGCGTAACACTTCAATATCGGCATAACCACGTTCAAGATAGAACTGCCGTAAAAGCCGCGAGTCATAATCCAGACGGGCCTCGTCATAATTGTCGGCCGAGGAAAAAATCGTCCACCATTTCGTCTCACGGCTGGCGATGGCACGGCGCAGTGCGGAATCAGAATACAGCCGATTACCCTTGAACGTGATGGAGTTGATCTTGATCATCGGGCCTTCATTAACAACGAAGGCTAGATCGACCCGATTTTCATCAAGTTCAATAATCTGTGGCTCAACCACAGCGGCAAACCGCCCGCTTTGACGGTAAATATCCAAAAGGCGCTGCGATCCCTGAAGGGCGGTCTCACGGGTGTAAACACGGCGTGGCTCAATATCCAGCACTTCGAGAAGGCGCTCATCAGAAAGGGCATCATTACCCTCGATGTTAACGCGGTTGATAATCGGATTTTCAACGATTGTGACAGTTATGGTCTGACCATCAAGGCTGATATCAATATCTTTGAAAAGATCAGTATCATACAGCCTTTCAAGGGCTATACTGAGGGTTGCACGCGAAACGCGGTCGCCAACCTGCACTGGCAAATAAGATAAAACCGTACCGTCTGCGACCCGCCGGTTGCCAGTGACGACGATCTGTTCGACCTGAACCAACGCATCCGACGATTGCGCCGAGGCTGGCAATGCCGCCCCAAAAAACGAAACAAAACCAATCACAAAAATTAGCGCGAGCTTCGACATGGTCTCTACCCCCCAAATCAGCAATCTGAACTATACCCATCCAAACGACTTAATCAAAGCGGACATTTTAGCCAAACACCTGACTGACCTTGTGAAAACACCGCATTTGTTGAAATTATGGGCATTTTTAGCGCGAAATGACACCTGGAAATGACCCCTGATAGGGCGCCCAATCGGACATGCGGACCGCGCGAACTTGTTAATTGCGTCAGGTGAATAACCTAGTGACATCAAAAACGACCAAAAACAGCGTTAGCGTTAACAGGATCGCAATCCCCCCGCGTAACAGCATCAATTGCAAGGCCATCGGCAATGGTTTGCCAAAAATTGCCTCATAGAAGAAAAATACCAAATGTCCGCCATCAAGTGCCGGAATGGGAAGCAAATTTATCAACCCTAGATTGATCGAAATCACCGCAGTCAACAACACAAACGGGATCAGTCCTTGCTGCAGAACCGCGCCAGAAATTTTGGCGATACCGACCGGGCCCTGCACCTCGCCAGCCTGCATTTTGCCGCTGCCAAGGCGGGCCAGACCCCGCAAAATCATCACCGACATATGAAAAGCATCCGACGTTCCGGCAACTATCGCGCTTCCCGGAAGCATCCGCTCACGCTTGCCCCCACTCGCCGACTTTACCCCCAGAAGGCCAATATAAATTTGTAAATCGGCGTTAAAGCGCGGTTGCGGGGTGACAATCAACGACACTTCCTGCGCGCCCCTCAGGATGGTGAAATCCAGCGGTCGGCCCGGGCTTTCCACTACCAACCCGCGCATATCGTTGAAATCACGGATCGTTACCCCGTCAATTTCGGTAACAATGTCACCCGCCACCAACCCTGCTTCAGCGGCAGCGGAATCCGGCATAACTTCACCAATTTCAGCCGGCAGCATAACCTTGCCAACGGACATATAGACAAGGGCGAAAAGAACAATACCCAGAATA
>JAACDV010000027.1 GCA_009936825.1 Bacteroidota bacterium
CCAGAGACGCCAGCGGAGATGATGGCAGGATATTTGTACCTAATAGGGGCGAGCAACCTATCCGAAAAGATCATTCAATCAGATAGGCTGATGCGCGTTAATAAAAGCCGAGGTGCTTTTCACATGTGGGTGAAACAGCGAAAGGATTTCTATGGCTGGATGCAGGCCCGATATCCGGCGTCCCGCTTATTTACCTGTCGGGGCCTATTTACCTATCGGGGCCTAGTCTTTGGATGATACCCGCTGCGTCAGCTTCATTTCGATTCGCCGATTGCGGCGCCGTGCGGCGTCATTATCGTCGGTATGGAGGGGCTGAAACTCTCCGTAAGCCGCAGCGGCAAGTCGGTTTGAAGGAAGCCCCTGCTCGGCAAGGAACCGCACTACAGACAGCGCGCGTTCAGTAGAAAGGTCCCAATTGTCGGTAAACCTGCCAGCTCGCACGGGAATATCATCAGTATGCCCTTCGACCTGAAGAACCCAGTTGATATCATCAGGAATATCGTTGGCAATTTTGTTCAGCACCACGGCCAGTTTGGTTAGCTGTTCCTGACCTTCGGGGGCGATATCGGCCTGGCCTTGGGCAAACAGGACTTCTGACTGGAAGACGAACCGGTCTCCGACAATCAACACGTCATCACGGCCACTCAGGATTTCGCGAAGCCGGCCAAAAAACTCAGAGCGAAAACGTGTGAGCTCTTGAACATGGGTTGCCAGCGCGTTGTTCAAAGATTGTCCCAGGCTGGCAATAGCAATCTTGTCGCGCGCAGCTTGGGCTTCTTTATCCGCCAGTAACGCGGTCAGCTCTTCAAGACGGAACCGCAAGGCGGTCATCGCAGTGGTTAACTGTGCCACCTGATCCCGGGCGGCGGCATTCTTGCCTTCAAGTTCAACAATCCGGGTGCCGTCTTCTATGGTCCGCGCGGTGGCTTCGGTCAGGCTGTTTTCGGACTCTTCCAGCGCCAAGGTGCGGCTTGCCAGCGCTGCCTCGGCCTCCGCCAGTGCTGCGTTGGATTCGGATTGCAGCAGGGACAGACGATTGAGTTCTGCCGTGCTGATACTCATCTGGGCAGTGGCATCGGCAAGTTGGGCAGCAAGATTATCACGCTCATAAGTGGCTGCCGATAACTGGCTGGTGATCCGCTCCAGATCGGCGGCGAGATCGGTGTTTTGCTTACGCTCAATATTCAACATGTCGCCAAGGCTGGCGATTTGGGCGCGCATGTCGTTCATCGTCGCGTCCTGCCCGGAAACGCGGTAGGCCAGATTGACTTGGATCAGAACAAACACCAGCAATACAAAGATGATGACCATAAGCAAGGTCGCCAGCGCATCGACAAAGCCGGGCCAGGTATAATTTTCCGGGCGACGTGAGCCACCAAGACGCGCCAGCGCCATGATCAGGAAGTTCCCTTGGTTTTGGTATTTCGGGTCACTACCTTGTTAACGGCGTTCGATAAGGTACGAAGCTCGGTGGTAACAGCGGCAGCAGCTTTGGTGCGATCATCATGCAGGTCTGCGGCAAGGCGGGCAATACCGGCATTCAGCTGAGCCAGTTGATCACGCAGTCGCCGGTCATCGGACAACGCTTCATTCAATGCTGCCAGCGTTTCATTTACACCGTTTAGCTGGTCCAGAACGCGCTGGCGGTTATCTTCACCAGCGGCAATCGAATTGCCAAGATGAATAAGCGCGCGTGCTGCTTCCTCGCTCATCCCGCTAGCCAGCGCACTGGTTGGACCCTGACCGCCGTTTGGCGTGCCATCATTAAAGCGGGCAAAGGCGGATAGCCAGTCTTCCAACTCATTAAAGAAACGGCCAATCGCCTGTCCAAGCTGAAGGTCGAGAAATCCTAGGATTAGTGATCCGGCAAGGCCGAACAGCGATGATGAAAACGCCGTCGCCATTCCTGACAGGGGAGCATCAAGCCCACCTTTCAGCTGTTTCATCATAGCATCGAAATCGGAGCCAGCGGTATCAAGAGATCCGACAACCATCCCGACGGCACCAATTGTCTGTAACAGCCCCCAAAAAGTTCCAAGCAGTCCCAGAAAAACCAGCAGGCCAATCATATAACGGGAAATCTCGCGGCCTTCATCGAGACGTGCAGCAACACCATCAAGAACCGAGCGAAGTGACAGTGCGGATAATTGTGATTCCGAACGCTGGTCAGCCAGCATGGCATGGACGGTTGCCAGCAAAACCGGTTTAAGGTTGCGGCTACTCAGCTTGCCGGTTTTCTGAACGTTCAAAAGCCAGCGTCGCTCTGGATCAAGGCGCAGAATTTGTCTGAAAACAAAAAGAATACCAATAAACAAGGTGCCCAGAATAACCGCGTTCAGGGCGACATTTCCCATGAAGGCGTTAAGCAGCGGTTCATGCAATAGCCCGGCGATAGCGCCCACAACCAATAGGAACAAAAGCATTCTTACAAGATAGCGATGTGGATTGGTCTTCATTACCCTGTCTCCATTGCCCTGTCTCCTAATCTTGCCATGTTTCCTGACCGGCTCCATTTCCTGATCATAGTGACCGTCAATGCGCCTTTCCAATAATGCCGAGTATCCCAAAAACAATGGCAGGAATATGGCCGCCCGAATTCCAATTAAGGCAGCAGCAATGCTTCAAACGGTGGTTACGTGCGCAGAAGCTTGATCAGTTCGCCGTGAATGGCCGGGTTTGCCGTCACGATATCACCGCTCTCCAGTGCCTTGTCGCGTGATGCAAAATCAGAGACAAAACCGCCTGCCTCACGTACCAGCAGCACCCCGGCTGCGATATCCCACAAATGCAGACCGCGTTCCCAGAATCCATCAATCCGCCCGGCAGCCAGCCATGCCAGGTCCAACGCCGCCGCCCCGTTGCGCCGCACTCCTGAACTGACCGACATCACGGCACCAAGCTCACGAAGAAAGCGCGCATGGTCTTCGGCGCTACCTCGTCCCAGAAACGGAATGCCGGTTCCAAACAGCGCATCGGCCATTGCGCGGCGGCCTGAAACGCGAAGACGGCGTCCGTTCAGATATGCGCCTTTGCCACGCTCGGCGAAAAAGAATTCATTCATGATTGGATCAAAAACACAGCCCGATGTGATGATTTTATCGCCCGATGAATCCCGCTCCATCACTGCAATTGAAATTGCGAAATGCGGAATGCCGTGTAGAAAATTGGTGGTTCCATCCAGCGGATCAACGACCCAGATAGGGGCGTCGGGGTCTGTGCCTTCGATGAAGCCAATCTCTTCCATCTCAAAGCCCCAGTCGGGGCGCGCTTTAGATAGTTCTTTGCGGATTACGCGCTCGGCGTTGATGTCGGCACGGCTGACAAAATCGGCTGGGCCTTTGCGGCTTACCTGCAGATTCTCAACTTCGCCAAAATCTCGAAGCATGCCGCGGCTAGCCGCACTTGCTGCTTTTTGCATGACATTGATCAGCGCGGATTGGGTGGCCATGGACTTGCCTTCCTGCGTTAAACGCCATTCTGGCGCGGGGCATTTAATACCCGGAAATTATTGGTAGTGACCTTGATACATGGGGATGTAGGGGCGGCGATTAGGCTTATTTTGCGCGTTCAACATAGGTCTGATCTTCCGGGCGCACAACAATGCGCGTTCCGGCTTCGATGTGCGGCGGAACCATGACGCGAACACCATTATCCATAATAGCAGGTTTATAGCTGGAAGACGCTGTCTGGCCCTTGACCACAGCATCGGCTTCGACAACTTCCATAACAACTTTGTCAGGAAGCGCCACCGAAATCGGATCACCCTCGTGACTGGACATTGTTACCGCCATACCATCCTGCAAAAAGGCTGCCGCCTCGCCAACCATGTCACGCGCAATGCTGATTTGCTCATAAGTATCGCCATGCATAAAGACCAGATTATCGCCATCATCAAACAGGAACGTACACTGGTTTTCTTCAAGGATAACCCGCTCCACCGTTTCGGAGGACCGAAAGCGTTCGTTCAATTTGGTGCCATCGCGGATGTCACGAAGCTCTATCTGGGCAAAAGCGCCGCCTTTGCCGGGCTTAACATGTTCAACCTTAACCGCGGTCCATAGCCGACCATTATGCTCGATTACATTGCCGGGTTTTA
>JAACDV010000202.1 GCA_009936825.1 Bacteroidota bacterium
CCCTGCGTGAGTTTGACTGGCGCCAAATTAAGCCTGCGTCAAATTAAGCCTGCGCCGAATTTCGCCTGTCGGTATTTTTCAAAAGACGCGGGTCCAGCGTGTCGCGCCACCCGTCCCCCAGCAGGTTAAACCCAAAAGACAGAAACAGAATTGCAAAGCCTGAAAACACCGCCGGCCAAGGGTTCAGCAGCAGAAAATTTCGTCCCTCTGACAGCATCAGCCCCAAAGAAGGGGTTGGCGGCTGCGAGCCTAGACCAAGGAAGGATAACGACGCCTCAACCAGAATGGCCGCGGATAAAAGCAGGCTGGTCTGCACCAGGATTACCGAGGCCAGATTCGGCAGCAAATGCATGAAAACTATGCGCGCGTCTGATGCGCCGATGGCGTGCGCCCCCCTGATATACTCGCTCTCACAGATGACCAGTGACGGCCCCCGCAATAAGCGGGCAAAAATGGGCACATAAACGACGGCAATGGCGATGGAGGCACTCAGCGCGTTAGGTCCCAGAACCGCAATGATTCCAATCGCCAGAAGAATGATGGGAAAGGCAAAAAGAATATCCATCACCCGCATGATGATCCGGTCAAACCATCCGCGATAATACGCCGCCATCATGCCAAGAGTACCGCCAATCATAAGCGCCATAAGAACGGCAATACCGCAGGTGATAAGCGAGGTGCGATAGCCAAAGAGAATCCGCGCAAAAACATCACGCCCCAGCTGATCGGTTCCCAGAAAATGAGCAAAGGATGGACCCTGCATCCGCGCCATAATCACTTGCTCAAAAGGATCGCCAGCGATAACCGGCGCAAACACTGCCAATGCCAGTTGAAGGATTACAAATATCAACGCAAATGACAGCAGCTTGTCGCCTTTGAGTGTCTCTATCATCGTTGAACAACACGGGGGTCAATAAGTGAGTAAAGAATATCCACGAGGAAATTCACAAATACGAAGCTGAAAGTAAGAACCAGAATTGCGCTTTGGATCAGGGGATAATTGCGCTCGGAAATGGCACCTAGAACCAGCTGACCAAGCCCGGGAATGGCAAAAACCTGCTCGATAACAATGGCCCCACCCAGCAAATATCCGGTAGCAAATCCAACCGATGTAATGAAGGGAATGAGCGCGTTTCTAAGCGCGTGCAAATAGACCACGCGCCACCGGCTGGCGCCTTTGGATTTTGCCGTACGAATATAATCCTGACCCATCGCATCCAGCATGGCCGACCGCACAAGGCGCGACAGATTCGCAAGCATCGGCAGACTAAGTGCAAAAACAGGTAGGATCATCCTTTGCAGATTACCAATCGGATCCTCGCTGAAAGGAACATAGCCCAATGAAGCCGCGCCGGGCATAAAACGCGCCACCAGCAATAGCGATACAATACCCAGCCAGAATGAGGGGATTGTAAGGCCAGCAATGGCGCCGATGCGAACCAGTATTTCGGCAGTTTTCCCGCGTGCTTCTGCCATGAAACACCCGATCGGAATGGCGCATCCTGCCCCAACCAGAACAGACAGAAAGGTTAACTCTAAAGTCGGCCAGATATTGGCACCAATTTCTTCGGCAACGGGCCGACCTGTCCACAGCGACGTGCCAAGATCGCCGCGCAAAACGCCGCCAATCCAGCTAAAATATTGCGTCAATATTGGCTTGTCCAGACCGATCCGGCTCTCCAGTTCGGCAATGCGCTCAGGCGTAATTTCGGTATTGGCCCCCAGCATGATCGCAACGGCGTCTCCCGGGATCATGCGGATCATCATGAAAACAATGACAGATACACCGAACAGGACAAAAGCCAGATCAAGCAAGCGTCCGGCCAATAGCCGCATCGGCATCACCCGGTTCATTCGCAAACTCCTGATCGCTGAGAAAAATCTGGTTCGGCAGTGGTTTATTTAGGAAATAACGAAAAACTTAAAGCTAAAAAAAGCGCACCCAGAATGCTCCGGATGCGCTGATATTGAGATATTTAGTTGCTTACTTCAACCGATTTCAGGCTAGACAAACGACGGTTAGGGTTGATTACGAACCCTGAAACATTGTCGCGGGTTGCCGTTGAAACCGCACCATAAGCGATATGCGCAATCGGTCCTTCACAAGCGACCTTACTCTGCACCGCGTCATAAGCCATTTTGCGCGCTGCGTTATCGCTGGATGTACGACCATCATCAAGCCAGCCATTAACCTGCTTGTCGTCGTATTTGAACACGTTCGTCGATCCACCGCTGTAGAATGTACGGTAAAAATAGCCGTCTGGATCAGTATTACCGCCATTGGCTGAGGCGAATGTGTCAAAGTTTGAATTGCGCCAATCTTGAACAAACTGGCCGATTTCCATGTTCAAAAGCTCAATCTCAAATCCAGCTGCTTTGGCTTGTTGCTGAACGACTTGTGAGATGTCTTTGATATCCTGACGCGGAAGAACGGTCATAGAGATTTTGATTGGCGTTTCAATTCCGGCTTTTGCCAACATGGCGGCCGCGTCAGCAGCACTGCCTGAATAGCAATCAAAAGCCGATGGAGCCATCGCCCAATTCACCAGTGCCGGGCTTAGCGGGCCAGCAGGAACACCGTTACCATACAGCGCAGCAGCGATGATTTCATCACGATTTACCGCCATATTAAAGGCGCGGCGAACAACCGGATTATCCAGTGGCGGGCGTTGCACATTCATCCCGATCAGCGTGTAGGACAGATCACGGGTTTCATGCACAGTTACCCCAGCAGCAGACTGCAACTGCAATGCTGTTGCCGGATCAACACCGGGCAACATGTGGTATTGGCCGGATGCGAGTCCAACCTGGCGGGTTGCCGCCTCAGGAACAATGTTGAATTTAACACCGTCAATTTTTGGCAGGCCGCTGGTACGATATCCGTCAAACGCGGTCAGGCTGATATAGCCGTTTGGAACCCACTCATTGAACTTGAAAGGGCCAGTTCCGACCGGCACTTTTTGCAGCGAATCTTTGTCCATCTCAACTTCTGCCGGAACGATGGCAATGCCCGCAAGCGACGTCAGGATTGGTGCAAACGGTGCATCAAGCTTCAAAGCGATTGTCGAATCATTAACAATGTTGATTCCGGTAATTGGAGAAATCCGGCTAGCCAGCGGCGAGGCCATCTCTTCATTTTGAACCCGGCGCAGTGACGCAGCAACATCCTGCGCGGTCATTGCTGATCCGTCATGGAACGTAACGCCCTTAGCTAGCGAGAAGGTATAGGTAAGCCCGTCGGCCGAGATGTTCCACGATTCTGCCAGACTGGGCTGAACAGATAAATCTTCGGCGATTGTGGTCATGCCTTCATATATCGTGTCTCCAACGACCAGCACCGATGCAAAGGCTGTGATAAGATGCGGATCAAGACCCGCGGGCGATGAATCAACCGCTACTTCCAATGTGGCCGCATGCGCATTGGCAAACAGACAAGTGGACATAAGAAGACCGGCAGCAAGTGTTTTTGTTCGCATATTTCCTCCTTGTCGGCACTTTTTAGACTTATACGATAATTCGCCCGTAAAGGTCACCGAACATATTTTTGAAGGCAAAGCGTATCATAATACCAAAATAATCCAAGGGCATTTTTTCCTTGATTTGGTTTTATTTTGGTATTCATCTTGCGAAAATAAAACCATTTCAGATACTATGGCATTCGCGTATCCTACCTAGCGTCTGTCTCTAGGTGAGCAGGGCGTTCCTCTGGAACCGGTGAAAGGCAATTTTGTGCAAGACGACGCGCTTTTGGTGGTAAAAGATCTTTATATCAATGTCGGTTCTACGCCGATAATAAAGGCGGTCTCGTTGGACATTATGCCGGGCGAGATGGTGGGGCTGGTGGGCGAGTCTGGATCGGGAAAATCGGTCACTGCGCTGTCGATCATGCGCCTGCTGGCTGAACCTGCGATGCAGATCACCGGCGGCAACATCCGTTTTGACGGCATTGACGTCTTCGCCCTTGATGAGGCTGCGCTGCGCCACCTGCGCGGTGAGAATATTGCGATGATTTTTCAAGAGCCAATGACCTCGCTCAATCCGGTTTTTACCATCGGTCAGCAGATCAAGGAAATGATCCTGTTACACCGCGATGTGTCAAACCGGCAGGCCAGTCAGATGGCCGAGGCTTTGCTTGCCCGTGTCGGTATTCCTGCACCGGCGGATGCGCTATCGCGGTATCCGCATCAATTATCCGGCGGGCAACGCCAGCGCGTGATGATCGCCATTGCACTGGCCTGTGAGCCGCGGTTGTTAATCGCTGATGAGCCAACGACAGCTCTCGATGTCACGGTGCAAGCGCAGATTCTGGGCCGGATTGATGATCTGCGGACTGAAACGGGAATGGCGGTGATGTTGATCACGCATGATCTGGGTGTGGTATCGCAGCATTGTGATAAAGTGGCGGTCATGTATTGCGGTCAGATTGTCGAATTCGCTGCCGCCGACGAGCTTTTTTTGAACCCGCAACATCGCTACACCGAAGCGTTGATGCGCACGATCCCCTCAAACAACACTCCGGGGGACCGGCTTCCGGCAATCAGTGGCACTGTGCCCGAACCTTTGATGCGTCCGCAAGGCTGTGCATTTCATCCGCGCTGCCCGGCGGCCACGCAGCAATGTCGCACCGATACGCCTCCGCTTGAAGGTAGCGATCATAAAACGGCCTGCTGGAACCCGGTTTCATGACCCTTCTTGATGTCAGACATATATCAAAGACCTTTGACGGCCAGAATGGTGCCAAGGTTCAGGCGGTTTCCGACGTTTCCTTTTCGATGAATGAGGGGGAGGTGCTAGGCGTTGTTGGCGAGTCCGGTTGCGGCAAATCCACCCTCGGTCAGACTATTTTGCGGCTGATCGAACCCGATTCCGGCGAGGTTGTTTTTCGGGGCATTGATCTGGCAAAGGCCAGCAAAACCCAGCTAAATCTTTGCCGCCGTGACATCCAGATTATTTTTCAGGACCCGTTTGGCTCGCTTAACCCGCGTCACAAGGTTGGCTACATCATTCGTGAGCCGTTGATCGTGCATCGCATCAATAACCGCGCCGAGCAGGAAGC
>JAACDV010000203.1 GCA_009936825.1 Bacteroidota bacterium
CCCCGAAAATGATCGCGGCGAATTCGTCCTAAAACATGAAAGCGCGCCCCGTCCCGCCCGGCCAAAAGGGCCTGCCCAAGGTCAGTGCCACCAGCCTGAAAGGCAATGGCATTCAAGCTGCCCCCACTGCCATCATCAATCCTGCACGAGATGTGCGCACCATCACGCCCTACCCCCTTGGCATAGGTGATACGGCAATCCGGCAAGGCAAAGCGCGGCTCTGGATTACCGCTTCCAAATGGCCCCAGCTTTTCCAGCCAGTCGGCAAGTTCAGGCAGGACCCCGGCGGTGCTGAGCATCCCACTGACGGTGCGAACAGCGCGCGGAATTTCATCACCGATTTCAGTCTCAAACCGCTTAATCAGAAAATCATGAAGCGCCGGCATGGCATCCTCGGCAACCGAAAATCCGGCAGCCATGTCATGACCGCCGCCGCCAAGCAAAATTCCAGCCTGATGCGCGGCGATAATCGCACTGCCAAGGCGAAACCCGGGGATTGAGCGCCCCGACCCCTTGCCAAATCGCCCACTGCCGCTGGTGTTATCATCCGGGCCCGCTGCACTCGCAAGAGCGACAACCAATGCGGGTTTGCCAAAAACCTCACGCAGGCGGCCGGCAACAATTCCGATCACGCCCTCATGCCAGCTGTCATGACTGACGAGGATCACCGGCGCGTCTGTTTGTTCAGCCGCCATATCCATTGCGTGTGCCCGAATTTCCTGCTCAATCTCGCGCCGCCGCGTATTCAACTCATCAAGCGCGCTGGCAATGCCGGACGCCTCATCAGCATCATGGGTGGACAGCAGGCGCACCCCCAGATCAGACGCCCCTATGCGCCCCCCGGCATTAATTCGCGGCCCTAGCAAAAATCCCAGCGTATGCCCGCTTGGCGGCTGGTTAAGCTTGGCCACATCCGCAAGATGGGACAGCCCCAGATTGGAACGCTGCCCCAGAATTTTTAACCCCTGCGCAACAAAGGCCCGGTTGACGCCTGTCAAAGGCACCACGTCGCACACCGTTGCCAGCCCGACCAAGTCAAGGTGGCGCATTAAATCGGGGGCGGGACGATCTTTGGTGACATAGCTGCGCGCGCGTAATTCACGGATCAATGCAACAAGCACAATAAAGGTCACGCCGGCCGCGCATAAATGGCCGAAACTGCCATCCTCATCCAGCCGGTTCGGGTTGATCACACTATGAGCCCGCGGCAATTCCGGACCGGCTAGGTGATGATCAATTACAATCACATCCATTCCGGTATCGGCGACAGCGGCCAGCGGCTCATGCGCGGTAATTCCGCAATCAACGGTGATGATCAACTGCGCTCCACGCGCCTGCAATGCGCTGAGGGCTGCCCCGTTCGGGCCATAGCCTTCGCGCATCCGGTCGGGAATGTGAACATCCACCATCACCCCAAGCGCGCCCAGAATATTCACCATCAAGGCCGCTGAAGCCGCGCCATCAACATCATAATCGCCAAACACACCGACGGGTGTTCCGGCCTCAACAGCATCGGCCAGCCGTATTGCCGCCTTATCCATATCGCAAAATCGCGAGGGGTTGGGAAGAAGATCACGAAGCTTTGGGTCGAGATAAGCGTCAAGCGCAAGTTTGTCGACAGCCCCTCCCTCACCGATGTCCCAGCCTGCCAAAAGACGCGCAAGCGGCAACGGCATTTCCGGGAATTGCTCGGTAATGGCCGCCGCAATCCGGTCAAGCTCACCCCCTGACCTGATGCTAGGTGCATCTTGCCAGCGCGAATTGGTCAGCGAGCGCGCGACACCCAAAAAGGCGGACCCCAAAGAGGCGGACCCCAAAGAGGCAGACCCCGGGCCGTTAGGTGTTTTGGGAGAGCCTGGTCCTGCGGTTTCTGGTGCCAATCAGGTCTCCAAATCTTCGATCAGGATTGGCATGGCAACAGGCGGTGCCTGAACACAAGCCAGCGCCTCAATTTCGCCAAGCGCCTTCATCAGCTGTTCAACGCCAACCTCATGCGTGGTCATCACCAGGGCGACGGTTTCCTGCGGCGAGCGCCCCTGCTGAAGAAGCGATTCTATCGATATATCATTGTTCTGCAGAACCGACGTGACATCAGCCAGAACGCCGGGCTTATCAACAACCATCAGACGGACGTAAAAAGGTGTGTCAGGCCCGCCCCCATTTTCAACCGTACTGCCATCAATAAGGGATGCCACCGGACGGCCAAAGGTTGGGGTCAGGCGTGCGCACGCAACATCAATCAAATCAGCCAGAACTGCTGATGCCGTGGGGCCAGCTCCGGCACCCGGGCCAATCAGAACAGTATTGCCGACCGGGTCACCATGAAAAGCAACCGCATTCAAAACACCGTCGACCTTGGCGAATTGCGCCGTTATCGGCAGCAGAACGGTCTGCATTCTTGGCATAAGGCCGGGTTCTGCCACGCCAACCAGTTTAATGCGAAAACCAAGCTGCTTGGCATAGGCAAAATCAGGCGCTGATACGTCGCGGATACCCGAAATTGCCACTTTGTCAAACTGCGGAGTCTGGCCAAAGGCAATCGCCGCAAGAAGCGTGAGCTTATGCGCGGCATCCAGACCATCAACATCCAGTGATGGCTCAGCTTCTGCATAGCCAAGCTTCTGGGCATCGGCAAGAACATCGGCAAACGCCTCACCGGTTTTTTCCATGCGCGTTAAAATATAATTGCAAGTGCCGTTCAAAATGCCGGATACGCGGGTAAAATTGTTTCCGGCCAGACCTTCACGAAGGGATTTAATCGCTGGAATTCCGCCAGCAACCGCAGCTTCAAAAAGCAAGGCGGCCGCATTGTCTTCAGCGCATATCGCAAGCTCGTGCCCATGATGTGCCAGCATTGCCTTATTTGCCGTTATCACATGCTTGCCATTGGCCAGCGCGCGGCGCGCCAAATCGAGGGCAACGCCACCTTCGCCGCCAATCATTTCAACAACCACATCGACATTATCGAGGTCAGCCAGATCACCCGCATCGTCAAGCCACGTCATTCCCGACAGATCAAAACCACGGTCAGTATCACGGCTTCTGGCGCTCATCGCGGTACTCTGAAGCGGCCTGCCAGCAACGGCGGCAAGCTGGTCATGGCGGCTGGTTAACTGGCGGCCCACCTCACTACCAACCACGCCAAGGCCGGCAATGGCGATTCTAAGGGGAGCGCTTTTCAGGGGCTGTTTGTCACTGGACATTAAGATGAACTTTCATGCGTCAAAAACGGAGACCCAGATTTACCTGCTAAGCCGCGATTATACAAGCCGCGCAAACCGCCTTATCCAGAAGATCATACCATAAGATCATACCCGAAGATCACACGAGAAGATCATGCATCGATGCTAAGCACCACTGATCCGCGCTTATCACCCGCCTCAACCATTTCCTGCGCTCGCACCGCCTCGCTCAAGGGCAGTATTTCGGCAATGGGTACACTCAAAGCCTCACGTTCCAGCATATCATTGACAATCGCGGCATAGGCAGCCGCCTCGTCTTCCTCCAACAGATAGACAAGAATTGAGGTTAACGCGGCGTTCTTGAACATCATTTTCATAAAGGGTAGTTCAGGGTCCGGATTAAGGACCGAGCCATAACCGACAATAAACCCTTTCGGACTGATTATATCTATGCTGCTGGCTAGGTTTTGCCCGCATTCGGCGTCGATAATTCGGCTAACGGGCTGGCCATCGGCTGCCTCGATAACCCGGGCCACCATGTTTTCATCGCGGTAATCAACCACCGCCGCCGCGCCAGCCCCTGTAATCATCTCGCCCTTACTCATATCACCGGTTGAGGCAATGACGCGCGCACCGCTATCAACGGCGATCTGTATCGCCAGATTTGCCACGGTGCCGCCACCGCCGTGAATGAGTACGTTTCGATCAGTCACCGGACCGTCTTTTAACACCGCATAGGCGGCGGTTAGCGCTGGAATACCCAGTGCAGCGCCAACTTCAAAACTAACACTGTCAGGCAGCGGATGAACCAGCCCCACCGGCAGCGCGATATAGGATGCAGCGGTCCCGAATGCCCGCCCCCATTGCCCGTTGCGAACATACACACGCGATCCGATCATGTTGGGATTAACGCCGCTGCCAACAGCTTTGACTATTCCGGCACCGTCGCTGTGCGGGATCACCTTATCAAAGCTCATCCCGCGCGACCCGCGGCGAGATTTCACATCCGACGGATTAACCCCGGAGGCAGAAAGACGGACCAGCACTTCGCCGCCCCCGACCCTCGGCATAGGCGCTTCGCCATGCTGCAAAACCGCTGCCGCTTCGCCATTTTCGGAGTACCAGACGGCCTGCATCATTTCCGGGGGCATAAAATTTTCCTTACCTATTTAGAAGATTGGGCTTACTCAGGGGATTGGGCATTCTTAGAAGCTGGCCTTACTTAAAAGAGGGGTATGTACCCCTCAGCGTACAGGGTTTCAGCTAAGGGGCGGAATGTCTATAGATTCGTTGCACTGCGGGCGGCTTGCCCATAAAGCCCCGATAATGCCCGAAGTTGGCGCGCAAGATCGCCAAGGCTCTCAGCGTCAACCTCACCCAGCGCAGAAAAAGCGTCAACAAGACACGCTTCTCTAATTTCGCGATAACGCTGGATCAGCATTTTGCCCTTATCATTTGTCGAATAGGTCACTTCCTTGCCCTGCTTGGCGCGCGCCACAAAACCACCCTTTACAAGCTTTTTAAGGGCATAATTAACGATATGCGTATCCTCAACATTCAGCTTAAAACAGATATCGGCGAGCTTTTTTGGACGCCCGCGATGATTGACCGAATGGAGGCAAAGAATATCCAAAACCCCCAGATCGGCGCTTTCCGGAAAATCCGCCATTGCGGCGGCGGTTCCCCGCACCGTCCAAAGCCCGAATGCATTGCTGGCGACAATCAGACCATATTCAACCTCGGAAAGCTCAGCCGCCTTATCCGATACCAGATGCGCCGAAGACACTATGCGCTCACGCCGTTCAGTATTGCTCGCTTCGCTCATTTAGCTCTCCGGCTCGCCAAACCCGCCGCCACCGGGTGTTTCGATTACAAATACATCACCAGCTTCCATTTGCCGCAAATCGGTGGCGGTCAGCTCATCATGCGTTCCGTTCTTGCGCTCAATCCAGTTACGGCCAACCGCAGCATCGTCGCCGCCAGCCATTCCGTAAGGGGGAACAATCCGGTGATTTGCCAGAATCACTGCCTCCATCGGCTCTAGAAAGCGGGTGCGCCGACGAATGCCATTACCGCCCTTATACCGCCCCTTGCCGCCAGAACCCGCGCGAATCTCAAAACTCTCCAGCAGGACCGGATAGCGCCATTCCAGAACTTCCGGATCGGTCAACCGGCTGTTGGTCATATGTGTGTGAACCGCATCGCACCCATCGAAGTCAGGCCCCGCGCCCGAGCCGCCACATAATGTTTCGTAATATTGATAAACATCATTGCCATAGATGAAATTATTCATCGTTCCCTGCGCCGACGCCATCACCCCTAATGCGCCATACAGCGTATCGGTGACGATCTGCGAGGTTTCCACATTACCGGCGATAACCGCCGCCGGATATCGCGCCTGCAACATACAATCATCGGGCAGGATGATCGTCACGGGCTTGAGGCATCCTTCATTCATTGGAATATCATCGTCTACCAAGGTTCTGAAAACATACAGAACTGCAGCACGACATACGGCTGCGGGTGCATTAAAATTATTAGCCCCCTGCGGACTGGTCCCGGTAAAATCCACCACCACCGAGCGCTCTTCACGGTTAATCGAGATCGTTACGCTGACCTGCTGACCATTATCCATTTTACAGGTAAAGGCACCATCTTTAAGGACATCAATGACCCGGCGAACGGATTCTTCTGCATTGTCCTGAACATGCCCCATATAGGCAAATACGGTGTCCAGCCCAAACTGTTTTACCATTTTATGAAGTTCGCTAACGCCTTTTTCATTGGCGGCAAGCTGGGCCCTGAGGTCGGCTATATTTTGTTCGGGATTGCGCGCCGGATAGAGGGCGCTTTTCAGAATCTCCCGCATTTCGGCTTCGCGGTAATTCCCGCCATCAACAAGCTTAAAATTATCGATCAGAACACCTTCTTCATCGATATGAGACGAATCTGGCGGGGCAGATCCGGGTGTCTTTCCGCCAACATCGGGGTGATGCCCGCGGCATGCCACAAAGAACAAAATCTCGTCATTATCAAAGACAGGCGTCACCACGGTAATATCAGGAAGATGCGTTCCGCCATTATACGGGTTATTCAGCACAAAGCTGTCGCCGGGCCCGATTTCGCCCTCATTATCGCGGATTACAGCACGAACAGACTCGCCCATAGACCCCAGATGCACCGGCATATGCGGGGCGTTGGCAATCAATGCGCCATGCGCATCAAAAATCGCACATGAAAAATCCAACCGCTCTTTCACATTGACTGACAGCGCGGTGTTCTGCAGCGTATATCCCATCTGCTCGGCAATTGACATGAACAGATTATTGAACACCTCCAGCATTACCGGATCACAGCTTGTGCCAATCGCGATACGCTCGGGGCGGGCAATAACCCGGCGCAGCAGCAGATTGCCGATATCGGTTATTTCCGCCTGCCAGCCAGGTTCAATGATTGTGGTTGCGTTGGCTTCGCTGATCAGGGCGGGACCATCAATCTTGCCCCCGACAGGAATGGTATCCCGCGCAAACAGCGGTGCCTTGACAGGGGCGCCGCCCATATAGGCATCGACATGCGCTGCTGGTTTTAATGCGCCGGTTGCAGCGATTTCATGGTTGGCCTCAACATCAAAAGTAAGGCCGATGGTTTCCACCGATATCGTGGCGGCAATCACCCCCTTGCCCGGCATCACAAAGCCAAAACGTGTCCGATATGCCGCTTCGTAGCCGGCTACCATCGCGTCAACCGTGCCGTAAGGAACCGCGATAGACGTGTCCGAGCCATCATAGCGAAGATGCACAAACCAGCCGGTTTCGATATTGTCCTGCGCAATAGCCTGCGCCTTGACTTCCGCCTCACAAATTGCGGCAAGCGCCTTTAATTCTTTGACCAGCCGGACCAACAGATCCTCATTCAACGGCGCCTCAACGGTTCGCTCACGAAGGGCGCGCACATCAGCCAGCCCCATTCCATAGGCAGAAAGAACCCCGGCAAATGGATGGACCAAAACCGTGCTCATCCCCAACACATCGGCGATAAGACAGGCATGCTGCCCGCCTGCCCCGCCAAAACACTGCAACGCATAGTCGGTCACATCATAGCCGCGCTGTACCGAGATTTTCTTGATTGCGTTGGCCATATTCTCAACAGCGATCCGAAGAAAGCCGTCAGCCAGTTCTTCGGGCGTGCGCTCAATCCCCGTTGCCGCTTTAACCCGGGCGGCAAGCGCGGTGAATTTCGTGCGCACTGCATCGCCATCCAGCGGCTGATCCTGATTGGGACCAAAAACCGGGGGAAAGAAATCAGGCTGCA
>JAACDV010000204.1 GCA_009936825.1 Bacteroidota bacterium
AAATGGCGCGCTCGGGAAGATTCGAACTCCCGACCCCTAGATTCGTAGTCTAGTGCTCTATCCAGCTGAGCTACGAGCGCGTTTGGCAAGAATGAGGATTCTTCAAAGCGGGTATCCACGCAATCCCACCCCTGCAAAAGTCGACGCACCATAGGCGAAGCCACCAGTGCTGACAAGCCCCAACTTCGCTATTCCGGCAAACCACAGAACTTGACAAAGTTTCGCCAGAACATACTTGTCAATGCTGTGTTGCAAGCTACATTCATCCCTTATCGCAATTACGAGAAAATAAGGGTGGGTGAAATGGCCAATGCGTATGACAAGGCGTTTCCCGTATCTTGGGAAGAGTTGCATAGAACATCAAAGGCGCTGGCGTGGCGGTTGCTGGAACTTGGTCCCTTTGAGGGCATTGTGGCGGTAACGCGAGGCGGGCTGGTTCCGGCAGCAATCGTCGCGCGGGAGTTGGAAATCAGGCTGATTGAAACGGCCTGTCTGTCATCCTACCACGGGGATAAGCAGGGCGGTCTTGAGGTGTTGAAAGAAGCGCCAAGTGCGGGCAAGGGTAAGGGCTGGTTGATCGTCGATGATCTGGTTGATACCGGCGAGACCGCAAAGGCTTTGCGTAGCATGATGCCCGAGGCACATTTCGCTACCGTTTATGCAAAACCCGCTGGGCGTCCGCTGGTTGACACGTTTGTTACCGAGGTATCGCAAGACACATGGATTTTCTTTCCGTGGGATTTGGAACCGCAACCATCAACGCCAATCATCGGCCGTACGCCCTGATCCTTAGCCCTGATCTTTTTCCATGATCTGGAGCTAATCCTGTCAGCTTGTAACTTTATCCAGATTACTCGTGGTGTCGGTTGCGTTCGAAATGAACATCTGCATGGGGAGTTGAAGACGGAATTCACTGCCATCGCCGGTGGAGCGCGTTATTTTGAGGTTACCCCCCTGCGCCACCGCCAGATCGCGTGCAATGGCCAGCCCAAGCCCGCTACCACCGCGGTTTTTACTGCGAAAAGCCAGAAACAAATCATCCCACTGGTCACGCGGAATGCCCGGTCCATCATCAGAAATATCAATCACCCCCAGACGTCCGGCACGCCAGATATCAATGTTGAGCTGGGTGGCCCTAACCGACATCGCATTTCGCGCAAGGTTTAACAGAATCCGTGACAGCAGCCCCCTATCCAGCCGCAGCTCGGCCGGCCCGCTATAGCGAATCATAATCCCCGAACTTTCGCTAATCTCTTCAAACAGCTCTTTTGTTTCAAAGCGGACCGGTTCCGGCTCCGGCGTCTCGGCAAGATAATCCAGCATCGACTGGCATAGATCGACCGATTGTTCCAGCGAGCGTATTATATGTGGAGCAAGGCGGCGCACCCGCTTATCCTGCGAAGCCAGCAAGGTGTCGGCGACCAGCGTTGCGGAACTTAACACATTGCGGATGTCATGGTTGATTTTGGCCACGGCCTCACCGATATCCGCAAGCCGTTCGCGCTGGCGCAGCGCCAGCAGAGTATTGCGTTGCAGCGTTTCAAGTGCCTGCGCCGCCGCAGTGAATTCGGGCGACCCTGTAACCTCACCTGGAATCGGGCTGGTAACAGAGGGATCCTCGCTGAATTTATTTATGGTATCTATCAACGCCGTTAGGGGGGCGACGTAATAATGGCGCAGAATACCCCGGCCAATCAGCAGAATGACCAACGTGACCATCCCGGCCAGCGTCAACCATACCAGAAATGTCAGTCGTAACGTGCCCTGAAAATCAGCCTGTGATACCCTCAACATACTAATATCATTTGTATTATTGCTGTTTTTGAGGAGCTCTTGATTGACTATGATAATTTGCGCGTGCGGGGCCTCACCCGGAGCAACCAGCGCCAGCAGCATTTGAATTTGCAGCGATAGCACCGGATTATGAAGATCCAGAACAGGAATGCCGTCATCACTTACAGTTGATTCCGCGGCGATAATTTTATCAGCGGATTGAATGGCCATGGCCAGATGGCCAAAATGTGCCTTGACTGTCACAGCCAACGCCGCAGCGATATCAATCAACGCGATTATGCCAAGAATAACCACCCACCGCCATGCGCGGCCAACCGGTCGCCTGTCGGTTATCAGTTTAGGAATAAGCGGAGCGTCAATGTGCATTTTACTCTGCAAATTTTATTTTCCCATCTATAGTTTGATCAACTCATTTTGGACGGGTATTGTGTTTTCATGAGTTGTCTGCCCAGACTGCCTCTCAAGACTGCCT
>JAACDV010000205.1 GCA_009936825.1 Bacteroidota bacterium
AAGGTTAAGCAGATTGTCCCTGAGGACGTTGTTCTGACTGAAAACCCGCCAGTTTATGGCTTTACCTTGGCCGATGATATGGATCAGGAACGACAATTGCGTTGCTTTAATAACAGGTTTGGCAAGCTGGATGTTTCGATCATCGGGCGGCGTGCCGAAATCCGTATGCCCGGACCGCTGACCGGCAAACGCGCCCGTGTGAATTGTACAATGCCGGGTCCCAACGGCCGGTGGCGCTGGTTTGGGCGGCAGTTTCTCACAGAATAGACTTGTTTAAGTTTAGACTGGGCTATTGCAGCCGGGCGGTGTCGTATTTGTTAAAGCTATTGATTCGCATCAGATCACGAAGCTTATAGACATATTGCATGCCGATCTCGGCATAAGAATCTAAAAACCCGGCCAGCTGGTATCCCATATCTTCGCGCTGGCGGCCCCTTAGTATGTAGCGGCGCTCCCGAAATTTCTTATAGCTCGCATGGGTGTTCAGATTGTGCATATAGGCCCGAACTGACCCGAAAAGGTTCGGAGAGCTGCGAACGACTGCATTGGAATTCGATGCGTTTAGCGGTCTCAGCCCGGCATCACGCTGCCAGGCCCATTGCCCAAAAAGGGCATTTCCCTTAAGCGCAAACCGCGAAGTACCCCACCCAGATTCGATTGCCGCCTGCGACAGAGCCAGCGAAACCGGGATGACATCGGCGCGGCGCAAAAGCTCTTCCTCGATCATAGCGATACTCTTATTTTCCGTCTTCACTTTATACAACTTAGCCCAGCGCTCAATCGCACTCCTGTCATCATTTTTCGCGCCACGGATAATGGCGGTGCGCCGCTGTTTGATTTCATCATTCGCGGCCAGAATTAAGGGCAAGGTCATCGCGATAAAGCTTGCTTTTTGTTCTTTTACCGGAAGATCAACATGCACTTGCGAAATCCGCTTTACGAACAGGCGCGAAACAATTATCGGCTCATCCGGCAGATTTTTTGAGGGTGGTACTTTGGCGGCGGGCAGCGTTACCGATGCGAGTTTCGTCGTTGATGATGTGTCTTTTTGGACTTTTCCGCGAACTGCTGGCTGTTCAGGCTGCGGTGGTGTTTCCGGCTGATCGACCTTCGACGCCCATTGTTTAGCCTGTGTAGATTGGTTAAGTTGCTGGTCAGCCCGTGTCGGGGGATTGGCCCGTGTCGGGGGGGTGGCCCGCGTCTGTTGATCAACACTTGCAGGTGGCGTTGGCGTTACCGGCTTTGCTTCGACGGTATTTGGTACTGCTTTATAAATCGGATCAGTCGCTGTTATCTCCGCCTTAGCCACATCAATTTTGGCCGAATCGGTAACGACTTTTTCTGGGAGTGTGGATTTAGCTATATCTTCGGGCTCATCATGCGGGGTAATCCATTGCGGCGGGCCGATCCGGAAAATTCCGGGCCCAAGCATGCTAAGCACAACCAATACCGCACAAGCGCGCAGCAGGTGTGAGTTATTTAACACAAAACTAACTTGCCGAGCCACGACGCATCCAAATCAAAAAATTATGTAGAGAGCGTTTCCGACTAAAATTCGGCTGCGCGTACCTCACGCACTTCGGGGATATAATGCCGCAACATGTTCTCGATACCCATCTTCAATGTTGCGGTTGAACTAGGGCACCCCTGACAGGCACCGCGCATCTGCAAGGTGACCACACCATCATCGAAATCTTCAAAAACAATGTCGCCGCCATCCATCGCAACGGCGGGACGGACACGCGTATCAAGAAGCTGTTTGATCTGCTTGACCGTGTCACTGTCATCATCATCTGACGTATCGCCGCTGGTCTGATCCGCGGTCTCAACAACAGGCATACCCGAGGCAAAATGTTCCATGATACCCGCCAGTATTGACGGCTTTAGTGCAAACCAATCCAGCTCTTCATTCTTGGTTACGGCAACAAAGTCACCACCCAGAAAAACCCCGGCAACACCGTCCACCTGAAACAGGCGGCGTGCCAGCGGTGAATTGCTGGCACTATCAGCAGCTGGATAATCAGCCGTACCAGCTTGCATAACCGGAACCCCCGGAATGAATTTGAGAGTCGCCGGGTTAGGCGTATCTTGCGTCTGAATAAACATCGCGTTTCCCCTCTTGGAATTATGTTGCTCTATACAGTCTGGGACCTGTTCAGCCTTATGATAGAACTGCCCAAACTTATGTTTGAACCGGGCCCATGCCGGGTCCAATTATAAAATCTATACGGTCTTAACCGCACGGCGCGCGGCAGATAACACGCCATTTATAAGCCATTTTTGCCGATTGGTTTCTTATATGGTGGGACAATAGCATAATTCCATGGCAACTTTGTGTGAAAATTTTGGCAATCGCCAACTCTACACATTAGACTAATCCATCCGGCCTACATTTTCGGCCAATATTCGTTCCGCCAATCTGTTTAGGGCTGTTCCTTGCATGGCGGGCTAGCTTTGCGGCCCCAAAAATCCAACAATCTGATGAACCTCTTCTAAAATAGGTGCGGCAATGGCCCGTGCCTGCTCGGCGCCTTGATCCAGAATTTTGTCAATTTCATCAGGATTCTCTAAAAGATCACGCATTTTTGCACCCATCGGGGCCAGCTTTGTTACCGCAAGCTCGGCGAGTGCAGGCTTGAAATCACCAAATCCTCTTCCACCAAAATCAGCCAGCACCGTTGCCACATCACTATCCGCAAGGGCAGCAAATATCCCCACCAGATTTTGCGCTTCGCCGCGCCCATCCAGACCCTCTGGCTCAGAAGGTAGGGCGTCGGGGTCGGTTTTCGCTTTGCGAATTTTCTGCGCGATCAGGTCTGCATCATCCGTCAAGTTGATCCGCGAATTGTCCGAAGCGTCTGATTTACTCATTTTGGCACTGCCATCACGAAGGCTCATCACCCGTGTGGCACTGCCAAAAATCTGTGGCTCAGGAAGCGGGAAAAACGGCACATCATAGGCCATGTTAAAGGCCTGCGCGATATCGCGTGTAAGCTCAAGATGCTGTTTCTGGTCCTCGCCAACAGGAACATGCGTGGCGCGGTAAGCAAGAATATCGGCGGCCATAAGCACGGGGTAGGAATACAAACCAACCCGCGCATTTTCACGATTCTTTCCGGCTTTTTCCTTAAATTGCGTCATCCGGTTCAACCAGCCCATCCGCGCCACACAATTAAAAACCCAAGCAAGCTGGGCGTGTTGCGGCACACGGGACTGATTGAACATAATAGAGCGTTCAGGCGAAATTCCGGCAGCAAGCAGGCTTGCCGCCACCTCGCGTGTGCTCTCACGAAGCTGGGCTGGGTCCTGTGCCACGGTAATTGCGTGAAGATCAACCACACAATAGATCGATTCAAAACTGTCCTGAAGCGTCACCCAGTTGCGAATTGCACCAAGATAATTTCCCAAATGCAAATTGCCCGTAGGCTGAATTCCGGAAAAAATCCGGCCACTCGACTTGTTGGTTTTAGTCTGGCTATCGGTCCTGTCCTGTCTCGTCTTTAACGATGGTCACAAAATCAGCGATTGTTGATGGCGGTTATCGTCGCTGACGCGGCGCGGGTCAAGCCCAACAGCCCAATATGGCGTATTTGTCGGGGTTGGGATCATCCGCGAATAAGCTGCTGCGGAATCGCCTGCAAGATTTTTGCTATCACCAAATAGCCGCTGCCGCCAGCCACCACTAAAATCACCAATTGCAACGCGCCAGCCAGCCCAGCAACAAGCGGGGCAAGCATCGTTAGACACAACACCATCACCGAGGTTGCAACAGCGATTCGGGCAATCAGGTTGCCAATCAAAATAAGCGATGCACCGTCAAAATAATCAGCTTTCACCACCGCAATCATCAAAACAAACGCCGCAAGCAAACCCGAAATTGACGTCGCAAGGGCCAACCCAATATGGCCAAATACCGGCATCATAACTAATGACAGCGCTATATTGCAGGCAACCGCACCCGTCGAAACCAACAGCATAAATCCGGCACGATGCGCTGCGTAAAACGCTGCCTGCAGAATTTTGACAAGAAGATGCCCGGACAGACCCACCGCATAGGCAGCCAGCGCAAATCCACTAGACCGGGCATCATCAGCCGTGAAGGCGCCATACTGAAAAAGACCAGTGATAATCTGCGGGCCAATAGCAATCATCGCAGCCGTCGCCGGAATGGTAAAAAAAGCGGCAAAACTGATCGCCTGCAACAAAGTTGCCTTGACCGGGGCAATATCTTTTTCGCGAAACTGCGCCGAAAGCCGGGGCAACAGCGCCGTGCCAAGGGCACTACCAATTACCCCAAGCGGCAATTGCACGATGCGGTCGGCATAATACAGCCACGAAATCGCCCCAACCGGCAAAAGTGACGCCAGAACAAGATCAACAATCAAATTGATCTGCATCGCGATAGCGCCGCCCGAAGCGGTTAAAAACCGCTTCCACATCAGCCGCGCTGCATTGGTTATCCGCGGCCATCGCCAATGCGGCAGAACCCGCGCGCGCCGCAGCACAAAAAACATCAGGCAAAGCTGTAAAAACCCCGCCACCAAAAGACTGACCGCCAACGGCATCGCGCGTTCGAGTGCCAGAAATCCGGTTGCTACCGGAATAATCAACGCCCCGGAAATCAGACAGGCATTAAAAATCAGCGGCATTGCTGCTGGAATCCAAAACCTGTCATGGGCATTGGCAATGGCCGCCCAGAACGCCACCAACGATATCATCGGCAAATAGGGAAAGGTGACGCGCGCCAACATTATCGCCGCATCCAGCCGGTCCGGCGTTGCAACAAACCCCGGAGCCAGCACCATGATAATCGACGGCATAAAAATCTCGGCAATGATAACAAGGCAAATCAGCGCCGCCACCAGACTGGTCTGCACTTCGGCAGCCAGCGTCATGGCCGGGCCCGCACCGTCAGCTTTGCGAATATCGGCAAAAGTGGGAACAAATGCATTGGCAAGCGCGCCCTCTGCGGTAAGACGGCGGAACATGTTGGGAAGTTTCAGTGCCACAAGAAACGCATCTGCAGCAGGGCCCGCACCAAGTATGCCAGCAAAAACCACATCGCGCAAAAATCCCAAAATGCGGCTAAGCCCTGTCAACACACTGATCTGACGAAAAGCACCTCCAAATGAAATCACCTTCATTCTGCTGCCTCGCCAAGCTGATCAAACACCTGCAGCAAACGATCACGAATGGTATCGAGGCGCGCCTGATTATGAACTTGCAGTCCGAACAAATCCTTCACATAGAACACATCAACAACGCGCTCCCCATAGGTGGACACCGTTGCCGTCTGAATTTGTAGGCCAAGCTCGGCCAGCGCATGCGTCAGCAGATGCAAAAGCCCCGGAAAATCCCGGCCATTCACCTCAATCACCGTATGTGTCGAGCTCAGCTTGTTTGAGACCATAACCCGCGACGGAACCGGCAAGTGGCGAACACGGGCCGGCAGTCTATGCCATCTCTCGCGAAGGGCTGCTTGCGGGCGCAACGTTCCGGTGACTGCCTTTTTGATCGATTTCTCCAATCCGCCCATAAGGCGTTGATCAGAAATCATCTGATTGTCCGAGGTCTGCAACATGAAAACGTCAAGAATTGTACCGTCTGAGCAAGTGGTAATGCGCGCGCCAGCAATGTTTATTCCATGCCCTGCAACCGCTCCTGCAACCCGCGAGAAAAGCCCGGCATCATCAACCGTCAGCAAGGTCATCTCGGTTACGTTACGCGCAGGATCTTGACGGAAATCGGCCAGCAGGGGAACATCCATCTGCCGGAAAGCTTGGCTGAGGTTAGCGTGGCGGACATGAGCCTCAGTCTCGAAACCGGTCCAGTAGGCCTGCGGTAAATTGGCGGCGTGATCGGCAAAATCCTGATGGGACCAGCCGTCAAGCGCCACTAGCGCCGCCTCTCTCGCTGCTTCGGCATTGCCTAGCGCAATCACATTCGCATCAGCGCCCCGAAGAACGGCATCCGTCTGATAATAGAGATCACGCATCAAAGCAGCCTTCCAGCCATTCCAGACTGTTGGCCCAACACCTCTGATATCCGCTACCGTCAGAACAAGAAGAAGTTTCAGACGCTCAGGTGACTGAATGATAGCGGCAAAATCTTCAATCGTTTTTGGGTCATTCAAATCATATCGAAAGGCTGTTTTGCTCATCAGCAAATGATGGCGCACCAGCCAGCTGACAGTTTCGGTCTCCTCCTGACTTAACCCCAGAACAGGACATAAATTCAACGCCAGCTCAGCCCCCAATATTGAATGATCCCCATTGCGACCTTTTTCCATATCATGCATCAGCGCGGCAACAAACAGCGCCCGCCGTGATTCGATTTCCGGCATCACATTCGTTGCAACCGGCGCGGTATCAGCCAGTATTCCGGTTTCAATTTGATGCAAAACATCAATCACCTTGATCGTATGCTCATCAACCGTGTAGCTATGATACATATCGAACTGCATCATCGCCACGATCCGCCCAAAATCTGGCAAATATCGCCCCAAAACCCCGCTTTCATTCATCAGACGCAAGATACGTTCAGGATTATGGCGCGAGGTGAGAATTTTCAGAAATGTCTCGGATGCCTCGGGATTTATTCTGGTTGCGGGGCCAAGCGCAGGAAGACCGCGAGTGATCCGTTGCAGCGCCTGAGGGTGCAAATCAGCATTCTGTTCCAGAGCAAGATCAAAGATTGTCAGCATTCGCAGCGGATCATCGCGAAACATCAATTCAGGGTCGAGATTAATCCGGCCCGACCTGATGGTAAAAGATCCAAAATGCTGGCCTGGACGAAAATCTTCGCGCCAGACCGTGCGGCGCTTGCGAAAATCCATTTCCATGGCAGCGCAAATGATCCGCGTGAGGTTTCCAACATCCCGCGCCGCCAGATAATAGCGCTTCATAAAACGCTCAACAGCACTCATCCCGCCCCGATCAGCAAACCCCATAAGCGGAGCAATCGCCATCTGAGCGTCAAAATCCAGCCGTTCATCAGCCCGACCTGACCGGAGATGAATATGACATCGCACCGTCCATAAAAAACGCTGCGCTGCGGCAAATCTACGAGCTTCGGTTTCACGAAGAATGCCCCGGTCAAGAATATCAACAAGGCTATCGACTCGGTAGGCGAATTTCGCAATCCAGAACAATGTATGAAGGTCGCGAAGCCCGCCTTTACCCTCTTTGATATTCGGCTCAAGCATATAGCGCGTAGCCCCGTGTTTTTCGTGCCGCATATCGCGCTCAAGAAGCTTGGCTTCGAAACACTCAACCGGTTTTATACGTCCAATTTCCCGCCAAAAAGCACGCTCAAGCTTGGCGTAAAGACCGGCATCGCCCGAAATAACCCGCATTTCCAAAAGCCCGGTCAAAGTCGCCTGATCTTCGCGTGAAGCTTTAATCGTATCGTTAACAGTGCGCTTGGCATGGCCGACTTTGATACCTAGGTCCCACAACAGATATAGCATTTGCTCGACGACAAGATCGGGGCCTTTTTGCCGGGCTTTCTCGGTCACAAACAGCAAATCAATATCGGAATTGGGGGCAAGTTCACCGCGGCCATAACCGCCGACGGCAACCATGGAAATGCTGGTCACTTTGTGGCGTGCCATTAACGCGTCAAGAACCATACTCAACAACTGATCCATTCCCCACGCGTGACGGCCAACATAAATGGCCCCGTCATGGGTGCTGGTCAATTCAGCCGCCAGCCGCGCCTTCATATCTTGATGTAGGACCTTGGCCGCCTTGACGAGACCGTTCTGAAACGCGGTATCAGATGCCTGATCCAATGCCGCCAACTCGCCGTCAAGATTCCCGGAAAAACCTCCCTTCTGGGCATCATTATCGGCTAGGGGGCCGAATAGCGGATTGCCAGCCGCACGCGCCGCCTGCAAAGGTTGAATCCATTGCCACCACTGCATCTTAGGATTTTCGAGCCGTGCTGCCATCTGCATCACATTACTACCTTTTGCCATCTTTATTTGCCGTCTGATCAGCCAGCAATTCACGAAGCTCATAAATCAGGTCAAGCGCCTCTTTTGGAGCCATCAAATCAGGGTTGGCTGCCTCGAGCCGGAGACGCAGTGCATAATTAAAGTCATCTGGCGCAGCATTATCCGAACCGCTATTATTTAGGGCAAGATTATCCGCAGCATGTCCGCTTGCCTTATTATTTTCTGAAAAATCATGATCAAAAAGCGGCAGGTTCTCGACCAGCTTACTAGCATCAATGACGCCATGCCCCCCGGATTCCATCTCGCTAAGTAGCGCCTGCGCGCGCGCAATAACACCAGATGGCAAGCCGGCAAGTCGCGCCACATGAACGCCGTAAGACCGATCAGCCGCGCCATCAACAACCTGATGCAAAAAAATAATATCCCCCTGCCATTCACGAACCTTCATCGAATGGCACGATAGCCGGTCCAGCACATGCCGCAGATTTGTCAGCTCATGATAATGCGTTGCAAACAGCGTCCGGCAGCGATTTTGCTGATGAAGATGTTCCAGCGTAGCCCAGGCAATCGCCAACCCGTCATAGGTCGCTGTACCACGTCCGATTTCGTCCAGAATGACAAAGGAACGCTCAGTCGCGCGGTTCAAAATAGCCGCCGTTTCCACCATCTCAACCATAAATGTCGACCGCCCACGCGCCAAATCATCGGCCGCACCAACACGGCTGAAAATCCGGTCGATAATACCAATCGTGGCAGATTCAGCCGGAACAAAAAGACCTGCCTGCGCCATGATTGCAATATGCGCATTCTGCCGCAAAAACGTTGATTTACCTGCCATGTTAGGCCCGGTTATCAGCCAGATATCCCCTTCATAACCAAGCTGGCATTCATTCGGAATAAAGGTTTCATCCGCGCTGAACATCTCCTCAATCACCACATGCCGGCCTTTGACGATATCAAAGCTTATATCGTCGCGGATTTCGGGCCGGCAAAAGCCGCCGCGCGCTGCAAGCTCGCCAGAGGCCATCGCCACATCCAGTCTGGCTAGGGCCCGCGCCGCTTCGGCCAGATCATCGGCATTGGCAAGCGCCACGTCACAAAGCCGGTGGAAAATTTCCATTTCTTTGGCAAGCGCGCGGTCAGCCGCGGTGGACATATCGCGTTCCAGTTCGGCAAGTTCGGTGGTTGTAATACGAACAGATTGCGCGTTTGTTTGACGATGAATGAACTGGTCATCTTCCATCAGCTTGTCAGCGTGCGTGTTGCGGACATCAATATGATACCCCAGCACATTATTATGTTTCACCTTCAACGACGTGATGCCGGTTAAAGTGCAATAGCTTTGCTGCAACGCGGCAATCAGCCGCCGACTTTCGTCCCGCAACCCGCGAAGCTCATCGAGAGCGGCATCATATCCTTGCCGCACGAACCCTCCATCACGCGCCAACAGGGGTAATTCATCGCCCAGCGCCGGACCCAACGTATCAACCAATGGCACCGGCTTCATGATATTGTCATACAACGCAGCCAGATCGTCCAGATCACCGATTCCACCATTGCCCGCAGCGCCGCCCGTCGCCGCCCCAACCATGTCAGCCGCAATTGTCAGACCGCGCGAAAGCGCATCAAGGTCACGCGGACCGCCATGCCCCATCGATAAGCGCGACAACGCCCTGTCAATGTCGGGAAACCCCTTCATCATCCCACGGAGCGTTCCGCGCAAATCAGCATTGCTAACAAACCAGCTAACCAGATCATGCCGTCGCATCACCGCATCACGGTTGGCAAGCGGAGCCCCAATTCGCGCCGCCAAAAGCCGCCCGCCCGCCGCGGTCACAGTTTTGTCAATCGCCGCCAAAAGGCTGCCTTTGGTCTCTCCGGTTAGCGTGCGGGTGATTTCCAGCGAGCGCCGCGTCGCCGGATCAATTTCCAGATATTCACTTTCGCGCACAGCTTTCAGCGGCAGCAAACGCGGCATATTACCTTTCTGCGTTAGATCAATATAGCCAAGCAACGCGCCTGCCGCACTAAGCATCGGGCGCGAAAACTGGCCAAATCCATCAAGGCTGGACACGCCGTAATAGCGCGTCAAGGCGCGCAAACCCGAAGGTGAATCAAACAAGGAAAGCGCCGCCTCACTGCAACAGATGCCCAGCGTCTCAGCACTTTCGGGAAACCCCATTCCGGCAGCGCTGATAAGTTCTGCCGGCAACAACATCGCCAGCACACCTTCCAAGCGTCCAGCTGATATTTCCTGAACCGAAAAATCACCAGTCGACATATCCGCCCATGCCAACGCCATAACATCACCCGACCGGCCCAATGCAGCCAGATAATTATGCGCGCGGGGCGGCAGAAGATCATCCTCGGTCAGCGTTCCGGGGGTCAGGATTCGAATAACTTCACGGCGAAGCGGACCCTTACCACCGCGCTGCTTTTGTTCGGCCGGATCTTCGACCTGCTCGCAAATAGCAACCCGATGTCCAGCACCAATCAGCCGGGCTAGATACCCATCAACCGAATGCACTGGAACCCCGCACATCGGAATATCACCGCCATCGCTTTTGCCGCGCTTAGTCAGGGTAATTCCAAGAATGCCGGCACCGATTTCGGCATCCTCAAAAAACATTTCGTAAAAATCACCCATCCGATAAAAAAGCAAAGAATCCGGATGGGTCTCCTTAACGCGCATATATTGTGCGATCATCGGGGTCGGCGACTTTACTTTTGCTGTCGTAGATGTAGATAATGGCTCCGGCATGTTCGCCCTCTCAGTTCCCCTTTTCGTATGATAGCATCTAGGGATGAGTATGATACTAATTTCCAGTTATAGTGTTCCTATGATCAGACCTATTTAAGAAACCGAAAGACACCTCAAAACAGGATAAAGAAAATAACTGCAATGAGCAAAAAAATGAACAAACTGGATGAAGAGGCTCTTGCCTTTCACGCCAATGGGCGTCCTGGCAAACTGGAAATCACGGCAACGAAGCCTTTGATGAGCCAGAATGATCTGTCGCTGGCCTATTCTCCTGGTGTTGCAGCCCCGTGTCTTGCCATCGAAAA
>JAACDV010000206.1 GCA_009936825.1 Bacteroidota bacterium
GCTGTTCCGACATCCAGAATACAGCTCCAGCCAGAATGACAAACAAGCCAACCAGCCCCAGCATCACCGATCGTCTGGCCCAAAAGGACCGACCATCTGGATTATTTTCGCGTGAACTTGCCATGGGATCAGATGTAATCGCTATCCCCCGTCCCGGCAACCCTGCAGTATAATCGGTCATCCGGTTCTTTTCGGCTATCCGCCAATGTAGGTGTTTGCGGTTAGGCAATTGCCAACTAAAGATTTGGCCCTTAAAGGAGACCATTGAATTTATTATGAGCCTGCGTGTATTCTGACCCCGAAATGCCAAACCCCATCCAATCTCCAGTTGCCGGAATTTAATTCATGACCGCCCTCATTATGCTGATTGACCAGATTGCCAATATTTATATCTGGACACTGTTTGCCTACATCATCATCGGATGGCTGGTATCTTTTCGCATCATCAACCCGTGGCAACCGGCCGTGCGAATGGCAACGACGTTGCTGGGCCGCCTTCACGAACCATTGCTTGGCTGGGTTCGCCGGTTCCTGCCAGACCTTGGCGGTATCGACCTCAGCCCAATTATTCTATTTCTCGCAATTGGGTTTCTAAGAAATCTGCTGATCGGGATGTTGATCAATATTAGCTGATGAGTCTGGGCATCGCAGATTGCCTTAACCATGATTGCCTTCACCACCAAGCGTCGGAGAGATAGAATAATGACAAGAGCAAAGATTATCGACGGCAAGGCATTTTCCGAAACGCTGGTAAGCAAAGTCGCCAGTCAGACCACCAAGCTGAAAGCCAAAATCGGGCGCGAGCCGGCATTGGCTGTTATTCTTGTCGGCGAAAACCCGGCAAGCGCTGTTTATGTCCGCAACAAAATTGAACGCACCGCCGCTGCTGGAATGCGGTCAATCGAGCACCGGCTTGCCGCGACAACCAGTCAGTCAGACCTGCTAGCGCTGATTGACCAGATGAATAGTGACGAAGCGGTTGACGGCATTCTTGTCCAGCTGCCACTTCCCAATCAGATTGACGAGGCAGCGGTTATTAACGCCATATCGCCGGAAAAGGATGTTGACGGCTTTCATGTGGTCAATGCCGGATTACTGGCCACCGGGCAAGATGCGTTGGTCCCTTGCACGCCTTATGGCTGCCTGCTGTTGCTGCGCGATCATTATAACAGCTTGTCGGGCCAAACCTTGGCAGGATTAAATGCTGTTGTCGTCGGGCGCTCGAACATTGTTGGTAAACCAATGGCCCAGCTCCTGCTTCAGGAAAGCTGTACTGTCACCATTGCCCATTCGCGTACGCGGGACCTGCAATCGGTCTGCGCCAATGCTGACATTTTAGTGGCGGCGGTGGGGCGGCCCGAAATGATCACCGGTGATTACGTCAAACCCGGAGCCACGGTCATTGATGTTGGCATTAACCGGGTTCCTGCACCCGAACGTGGCGAAGGCAAATTCCGTCTTACAGGTGATGTTCATTTTGACAGTGCCGCCGCCCGCGCCGGAGCCATTACACCGGTTCCTGGCGGGGTTGGCCCGATGACGATTGCCTGTCTTCTTCATAATACACTGGTTGCGGCGGCGCGGCGCTTTGACGCCGGTAACATAGATATCTAGCAATTTACGTAACGCCACCCTATCTTGACCGTCAGAAAAGAGATTTTGTTCAAAATCTTACAAGTCCGATTAATGCGTAGAATTTCAAGCAACGCATAGAACTTCACACAGCATTTAAGGCGCACAATAGCTATGGACCAAATCATTCTATTTATCGCGCTTGCAATTGTTGCTGGCATTCTTGGATGGGGCGTGCTGACAATGGCGCGCGGCGGCGAGTATAATGTAAAAAACTCCAACCGCATCATGCGCTACCGGATCATTTTTCAGGCGGTTGCCCTTGTCGTAATTCTGGTGCTGATGTGGCTACGTCGATCAAGCTAGCCTGCTAATATAACCCGAAACCAAGAATTGAAAGTCAAATGGTAAAACTGAACAAAATTTACACACGAACCGGTGATGGCGGTGAAACCAGTCTGGTTAATGGCCGGCGTGTTGCCAAACATTCCCGCCGCCCGTCTGCCTTTGGTGAAGTGGACGAAGCAAATTCGGTAATCGGACTTGCCCGCCTGCATTGTGAGGGCGCGGCGGATGAAATGCTTGGCCGCATTCAAAACGATCTTTTTGATCTTGGTGCCGATCTGGCAACTCCCGATAGCGATGCCCCTGCACTGCGCATTACCGCCAATCAGGTTGAACGACTGGAAGCTGAAATTGATGCGCTAAATGCGAATCTACAGCCGCTTAATTCCTTTATTTTACCGGGGGGAGACGCCGGTGCGGCCTGGCTGCATCTTGGGCGAACCGTTGTGCGCCGCGCCGAAAGACTGATGACAATGCTTGCCGGTGAAGAAGTCGTGAATGAAAATGCGATGAAATATATCAACCGTCTGTCAGATCATCTATTTGTTCTGGCCCGAACGCTGAATGATGGCGGTAAAACCGACATTTTGTGGCGTCCCGGACAAAATTCTAGTCAGGATTCCGATCAGAATTAGACGAAATTATTATGAACAGAGTTAAGCAAATTTTTTAACTTTGGGGTATGATCCTCGACTAAGCGTATCAATTCCTTCTGGAGGACTAAAAAATGAAGGTGCTTGTTCCAGTAAAACGCGTCATTGACTATAACGTCAAAGTGCGCGTGAAAGCTGATAATTCCGGCGTTGAGCTTGCCAATGTCAAGATGGCGATGAACCCGTTTGATGAAATTGCCGTTGAAGAAGCGCTGCGCCTGAAAGAAGCTGGCGGTGCTGATGAGGTGGTCGCTGTTTCGATTGGCCCAAGCCAGAATCAGGAAACAATCCGCACCGCATTGGCGATGGGTGCCGACCGCGGCATTCACATCGAAGCGCCGCATGATATTGAGCCGCTGGCGGTTGCCAAGCTTTTGAAGGAAATTGTAGTGCGCGAAAATCCTGGTCTGGTTTTTGTCGGCAAACAGGCGATTGATGATGACTGCAACCAGACCGGCCAGATGCTGTCAGCGCTGCTCGGCTGGGCGCAGGGCACCTTTGCCTCGGGCGTGCAAATTAACGGCGATAAAGCCATGGTAATCCGCGAGGTTGACGGCGGACTGGAGCATCTTGAAATCAGCATGCCCGCCGTTGTAACCGTTGATCTGCGCCTGAACGAGCCGCGTTACGCATCTCTGCCGAACATCATGAAGGCAAAGAAAAAACCGCTTGATTCATTGAGTGCCGACGAGCTTGGCGTTGATATCAGCCCGCGCCTGAATATCACCCGGGTTGAAGAGCCTGCATCCCGCGACGCAGGCATTAAGGTTGCCGACGTCAGTGAACTTGTCGATAAACTCAAAAACGATGCGAAGGTGATATAATCATGAGTATTCTTATTCTCGCCGATCATGAAGATGGCCAACTAGCTGCCGCTACGCTGAACACTGTTACTGCTGCGACGGCCATTGGCGGGGAAATTCACATCCTTGTCGCTGGTGATGCCAGCGGCAATGTTGCTAAAGCCGCCGCCGCGATTGTCGGCGTGACTAAGGTTCTGAACGCCGATGATGCCGTGTTCTCGCATGGACTTGCGGAAAATGTTGCGCCGTTGCTTCATTCAATGGCGTCAGACTATTCCTATCTGATGGCTCCTGCGACGACTACCGGCAAGAACGTCATGCCGCGCGTCGCAGCGCTTTTGGATGTGATGCAGATTTCCGATATTATTTCGGTTGAATCCGCCGACACATTCCAGCGCCCCATTTATGCTGGCAACGCCATCTCGACAGTGCAGACAAGCGAATCGATAAAGGTAATTACTGTTCGCGGAACAGCATTTGATGCCGCAGCGGCTGAAGGCGGAAATGCCGTTATTGAGGCGGTGTCAGGCGCCGGTGATTCGGGCTTGTCCAGCTATGTTAAATCTGAACTTTCCAGCTCGGAACGGCCAGAACTTACCTCGGCGTCGATCGTCATTTCTGGCGGTCGCGGCATGCAGGATGGTGCCAACTTTGCCTTATTGGAAAAAGTCGCGGACAAACTTGGTGCGGCAGTTGGTGCATCGCGTGCAGCGGTTGATGCCGGCTTTGTGCCGAATGATTATCAGGTTGGCCAGACCGGCAAGGTGGTTGCGCCCGATCTTTATGTTGCCGTTGGTATTTCAGGGGCGATCCAGCATCTGGCCGGAATGAAGGACAGCAAGTTTATCGTTGCTATTAACAAGGATGAAGAAGCACCAATCTTTCAGGTTGCCGATTTTGGTCTTGTTGCCGATCTGTTTGATGCGGTTCCCGAACTGGACAAAGCACTGGATTAATTCCTGCTGCAACCACGTTAATCGAAAAAGGGATAGCTTTAGTTATCCCTTTTTTGTCTTTTGGAGCAGCGTAGTTACGCGGACTTTATTGAGTTAGCAGGCCGCGCATCAGCGCCAGCATTTCTGGGCTGTCCCATTCGAACGGCCCAACAAAACGCCAGCTTTTGGTCTGCGTGCTGTCAATCAAAAAACTAGTAGGCAGCCCCTTCACGCCCATTTCGCGCGACAATCGCGCTTTTGGGTCAAAGCCAAGATGCACTACATCTTCTATTTCGACTCCGGTCACGCTGGCTCCAGCGGTTTTTTCCAGAAAGGGAATCGCCTTGGCCGCACCACCGCGATCAATCGAGATCAGCAAAACACCAACACCGTCATTGGCAAGCTCTGCCCCCATCCGTGTTAGCGCTGGCAGTTCAACAACGCATGGCGCGCACCACTTTGCCCAAAAATTAACCAGCAGCGGCTGTCCGGCAAACCCGCTAAGATCAAACTCATTGCCCGCGCCATCAATAAGTGATGTAGTCATTGGCGGAACAGGGCTTTGAACGGGGGCTTTTATATCGCTGCCGCTCGCCGCCGCTATCCCCGCACCAATTGCCATCACCGTTACTGCACCAAAAACCAGCACAGGCAAAGCGATCAAACGCCGCCCCGATAAGCCCCCAAATAAACGCCCCGTTAGATATATAAACACCCACCGCCAAAGCTTTGCCGAGGTATGCGAGAGGAGTGGCAGTGTTTTTGGCTGTAAATTGAACGAAAGCCGCGTATAAAACATAAGATTTTCCAGATGATAGGGTTTCGGAGTCCTCCGAACAGATCAGACCATGACCGACAGCAAAAAAACATCTTCTAATGAGACTGGCGCCAACCAGCAAGGCAAGTCTAGCATCTGGGGTGGGCGGTTCTCAAGTGGGCCATCGGCATTAATGCAAGAAATCAACGCATCAATCGATTTTGACAAGCGGATGTTCAAACAGGATATCGCCGGATCAAAAGCTCACGCCACAATGTTGGCAAGCTGCGCGATCATGTCTGATGCCGATTGCACGGCCATCCATGGCGGGCTTGATCAAATCATGGATGAGATTCTATCCGGGAGCTTCGCCTTCAAGGCCGAACTCGAAGACATCCATATGAACATCGAATCACGCCTTGCCGAGATTATCGGTGAGCCTGCACGCCGGCTTCACACCGCGCGGTCACGCAATGATCAGGTGGCCACTGATTTTCGGTTATGGGTGCGTGAGATGATTGACGATGTTGATGCGGCGCTTGCTTCGCTGCAAACAATCCTAATTGCCCGCGCTGAACAACATGCCGAAACGCTGATGCCGGGATTTACCCATCTGCAAACAGCACAGCCGGTGACCTTCGGGTTTCATCTGATGGCCTATGTTGAGATGTTTGGCCGTGACCGGGGGCGGTTTGCCGATGCACGGCGCCGTTTGAACGAATCGCCACTTGGGGCAGCTGCGCTGGCCGGGACATCCTTTCCGACAGACCGCCACATGACAGCCGAGCTATTGGGGTTTGATCGCCCGGCAGCGAACGCTATGGACGCCGTTTCTGATCGTGATTTTGCTGTCGAATTTTTATCAGCAGCGGCGCTTTGTGCAGTGCATATGTCGCGCCTTGCCGAAGAAATTGTTATCTGGTGTTCAGACCGTTTTAACTTTGTTGCGCTGTCCGATGCCTATACCACCGGATCATCAATCATGCCGCAAAAGCGCAATCCCGATGCCGCCGAATTGGGGCGCGCCAAGCCCGGCAGGATTATTGGATCGCTGAATGGCTTGTTGATTGTCCTGAAAGGGCTACCGCTTGCCTACGGTAAAGATATGCAGGAAGACAAGGAAGGCGTGTTTGATGCCGCCGATGCGCTGGGTATTGCGATTGCCGCCACCACCGGAATGATGGCCGATCTTGAACCGAATGCCACGGCGATGCGTGACGCGTTAAAAACCGGCTTTCCGACGGCAACCGATCTTGCCGACTATCTTGTTCGCGAGCTTGGCATGCCGTTTCGTGAGGCGCATCATGTCAGCGGCACCATTGTTGCCTTGGCCGCCGATAAAGGGTGTGAGCTTGATGCGCTGACGCTTGGCGATATGCAGGCTGTCGAGCCACGGATTACCAAAGACGTTCTTGATATTCTATCCTGCGAGGCGGCTGTTGCCATGCGCTGCAGTTTTGGCGGGACAGCGCCGAATGAGGTTCGGGCCCGAATCAAAGATGCCAAGGCGCGTTTTGATCTAAAATGACGCTAACACCTAAAGGGATGATTGAATGATGATAAAGCGTATTGGATTGATGTTGGTAATTCTGGGTCTTGCCATTGGGGGCGTGAGTGCCTGCGGTAAACGCGGCGATCCTTACCGTCCTTCTGACGTTCCCGCTAAATCCTCAGATAGTTGAATCTGGAGACACCAGTGCCAGTTTTTAATCGCAATGCTAGTGGTCATCTTAACGTTAACGGGATGCTGCTGTCTGAAATTGTCGCGCTTCATGGATCGCCACTTTATGTCTATTCAGGTGACGGTATTCGCAGCGACTACCGCAATTTTGCCGCCGCTGTTGCGCCCATTGGCGGGACTGTCCATTTCGCCCTAAAAGCCAATTCAGCTCTTGGCGTCATCGCCTTGCTGGCAAGCGAAGGCGCGGGCGTAGACATCGTTTCGGGCGGCGAATTACAACGTGCATTGCGGGCCGGCGTACCAGCCGGCAAGATTGTGTTTTCGGGCGTTGGCAAGACCGACGATGAAATTCATCAGGCGCTGGACGCAGGCATCGGCCAAATCAATGCCGAAAGCCAGCAAGAGGTTGATGCGATCAGCCGCATTGCCGCGCTGCGTGGTGAAGTTGCGCCAGTCGCATTACGCGTGAATGTGGATGTTGCGCCAAAGACGCATGCCAAAATTTCCACTGGCCAGCGCTCAACAAAATTCGGCGTTTCTATCTCGCAAAATGAAGCTGGCACCCTATACCGCCAGATGGCCAATGATGCGCATATTCAGCCTTCCGGCTTTGCCGTTCATATCGGATCACAAATTACCGACCTTGATCCATTTACCGAGGCCTACACAGCTCTGCTTGATTTTAGCACCGCGCTTCGCGGGGAAGGTCTTCTTGTGCCTACACTCGATCTTGGCGGCGGAATTGGCGTTGATTACGAACATGGTGAGGCCACGGAATTTGATCAATATGGTGCTCTTGTAAGCAGTATTTTTAAGGATAGCGGCTTTAACCTCGGCTTTGAGCCAGGACGGTCAATCGTTGCCAATAACGGAGTTTTGCTGACCCGGGTGATTTATGTCAAAGAAGGCAATAATAAACGATTTATCATTGTCGATGCGGCGATGAATGATCTACTGCGCCCGACTTTATATGAATCCTATCATGCGATTGTGCCCGTTGGACCAACCGGACACGAAATAGGGCCAGCCGATATTGTCGGGCCCGTTTGTGAGACAGGTGATTATCTTGGCAATAACAGGATGATGCCGGAACTGGCTGCCGGGGACGTGCTGGCGGTGATGTCGGCCGGGGCTTATGGCGCCGTTATGGCGTCCAGCTATAACACCCGTCCACCAGCTGGTGAGGTTATGGTTACCGATGGTGTTTGCCATGTCCTGCGTCAGCAACGATCTGTTGAAAGCCTTCTTGACGAAGAAGATATTCCCAGTTTTTCCTGAATTTATTTCCCCACTCCAGATATTCTCTTCCGAACCAATCTTCAGACTCAGGGGGCCATCACCGGCATATCGTCGCGCATGACAACGGTGACTGTTGGCTCGGTGCTATTCTCAATCACTAGCTGGGTGAAAAATTCGGTCGCATTGGCTGGCCGGATAATCGCGTCATCAGGCCGGATCGTCGCATTGGCAAGCGCTTCGCCATTTTCAGACATGACGGTAACTTGCAGTGACGGTGCATGCGCATAAAACACCGCTTGATTATATAGCCTGCCGCGAAGCCGCAATGTATCACCAGCATAATCTGCCGTCATATCGACAATCTGCAACTGGCCAATTTCGGGACGCACATCAATACCCACCACCGTAAATAGCGGAATAAGCGCCGGAATATAGGCGGTAATGATTGATCGCTGTGTAATGCCGCCAGCAACAATTCCAACAACCAGCACCAGCACAAAAAACGGGACCAGAACCGTGCGCAATGCCGCCGCAAACTCGCCCGGCTCAGATTCCGGGATGAGCATCGGCGAATTGGCGTGCCATACATGCGCGCAAACCGAACATCGCACAGCCTTGCCCGACGCACCAATAGCGTTACTGTCGACACGAAAAACGGTTTCGCAATTCGGACAGGTCAAAAGCATGTGTTGCGTTCCCTATGGGTTTATTAGAATGGCGAATTGATACACCATAGACTGCCAGCGTAAATGACCCGTGTCAAAAAGACTGATATCCGAAAGACCAACACCTGAAAAAGTAAAACCAAGCTAGCATGAACATGGCTTTTTCGCGCGACTGGCCAGATTTCATGCTATTATTGTTTCATGGTCAGGATAGTAACAATATTGGTGTTTATAATCTGTAATGACTAGGACAAGCGCTCAAATCGCCGATTCACCGGCGCAAAACCGGAATAAAATCCTGCGGTATATCGCGGTCTACTTTGTCTTGGCAGTGGCCTCGATTGCCGCCAGTCTGCAACATTTTGTGCTGACATTACCAGCAACGAACGGACAGCAGCTGCAATATACCGACGGTATTGTCGTGATGACGGGGGGCCAGCAGCGTCTTGACGGCGGAATGATGCTGTTGGCCGAAAAACATTCCGGCAGGATGCTAATCTCTGGCGTTGGCGAGGGCGTCAGCCGTGCCGTTCTTGTGCAAGAACTGGATCTGAATGACGCGCAGATCAATACGCTGTTTTGCTGTGTTGATCTTGATTTCAGCGCCCGCGATACCCGCGGTAACGCCGCTGCGGCACGCAACTGGGCCACAGAAAACGACATGCGATCATTACGATTGGTGACGGCAAACTATCATATGCCGCGCGCGCTAGCGGTTTTTGCCCGCGAGATGCCGGAACTCGATCTCTATCAATGGCCCGTTATTCCAGACGATCTGCGATTGGAACACTGGTGGCGAGATCGGGCGATGTTGCGGCTTCTGGTGCGTGAATATGCCAAATACATTGCCGAGTCAGCGCTTAGCTAACCTAAAATCAGCGACCTAGCTCTGACCCGCGTCAATGATCGAACGGCGGATTTCACGGGTTTTCGTAAACAGCGTTTCAAGCGTATCCTTCTCCCCCCAGCGAATAGCCCGCTGAAGAAGTGACAGATCCTCGGAAAACCGCTGTAGCATTTCCAAAACGGCTTCATCGTTATTAATAAAAACATCGCGCCACATCACCGGATCAGAGGCCGCAATCCGCGTGAAATCGCGAAAACCAGATGCCGAAAATCGGATCACATCCTCTTTCAGCTGTGTTTCCAGATCAACCGCCGTGCTGACAATTGTATAGGCAATCAGGTGGGGCAGGTGGGACGTGAGCGCCAACACCTTGTCATGATAATCAGGTTCCATTCGCTCGGTTACCGCACCAAGCCCACTAAGAAACCCCTCAAAATTGGTGATAATA
This sequence comes from Bacteroidota bacterium, assembly GCA_009936825.1. The sequence goes on from JAACDV010000206.1 coordinate 9,946, forward strand.
TCCTCGGGAACTTCCTGCGGCAGAACAATCCAATACCGTGCGTTAAAAAGATCAACCCACCCGGCTTTTGGCCCCGAATGTTCGGTTCCGGCAAGTGGGTGCGATGGCAGCCAGTAAATATCATCGGTTACATTCGGATTAACGTCCCGCAATACCGACCGCTTTGTGGACCCGGTATCGGTCAACACAGCGCCCGACTTCATCGCCGGAATAATACGCGCCGACAGCGCCCCCAGCGCGCCAACAGGAACCGCCATGATCACCAGATCAGCGTCAGCAACAGCCGCCAGCGGATCATCGGTAAAACTATCGACAAGGCCAAGGCTTTCAATGTCCGCCGCCGCTGCCATATCATTGTCACATCCGGTGATATGCCCGACCAGATTCGCACGCCGCGCTGCCAGCGCAATCGATGCGCCGATAAGACCTACCCCAATGATGGTGATTTTTTCGTAGAAAATTGTCATGCGCTGGTTTTAGTCGCTCTTTTCAGCGCTGGCAATAACGCCGATGAGCCGCCTTCCAACCGCATCTCCATAATCATCCTGCAAATCAGCGTCATGATGCCTGCCTTTTTGCTTTTCTAGGCGAACAGCAGTGCCTTCGCGCACTGCAATCAGGCTGATTTCATCTGGCACCATATCGGCCAGCGTGCGGCCAATGATATAGGCAGGCGGCACACTGCCTCCGGTAAAATATGGCGATGCGGAAATCACCACCCAATCAGGATCGTCGATCAACCAAGTCGCCAGTTCAGGCTCGATTGCCTGCGGGACAATTGCCAGATCAGCCCCAGCATCACTTGGATCCCCCTCGCCCGGGTTCCGGGTCAATGCCGTGCGCACCGCCACCAGATCAGCGCATTTAATCAAATTAAACAGGCCGCCATAATGCCAAGCCGCGGCCGGCATCGCATCTGCATGAACAGCAATCGTAACCCCGGCATCTTGCTGCGCAGTGCTTGCTGACATTATCGCGCGCCAGATATTCATCACTGCCAGATTTGAGATATCCGGTGCATTCGCTGCAAGGCGTTCAATCACCGCCGCTTCACGCCCAGGACGATAGGCAGCAACGCCATGTTTAGCTGCAATGATATCGCCAGACAGGCGCATTCGGCGGTCAATCAATGCCAGAATTTCATCATCAAGTTGATTGATGGTCTGGCGCAATTCATCCAATTTATCCGTCATAACCTTACCATTCCACCTAGCTTACCATTCCATCCGGCGCTTTTTATCCAGCGCGCAGTTTATAACAGACACTCCCACACCGCCAGACAAGATAAAAGTTTCAATAAAAGAGGGGTTTGGGCTAAAAATCGAGGCGCGAATCACAACCGCCTTATGATGCGTCAGAATCAAGGTCGCGCGAAAAATCACGCATGGCACCGCTTGGCCGGTGGGCAAGTTTGCGAACCCCTGCCTCCTTTTTAGCGCGGGCAAGGCTGGTTTTACCCGCAGGGGCATACAACATTTTTTCAGCATCAATCACCAGAACCCCGCCTACAGCCGGGGACCATGTGCGGCCAATTCGTTCCATCTGTGGGGCAAATCGCAAAAACAGCCCGAGTGCGGCGGGCGGCATAAACAGAACCGTCTTTGCGGATTTCGGCTCAAACCCATGGCTGCGTAGCAGGTCACGAAGCTGTCTTCGCGAATAGGGACGACCATGGCCAAAAGGGGTTTTTTCAGCCCGCGCCCACAGCCCGTTACGATTGGGAACCATGACCAGAATGCGCCCGGCGCCGTCCAAAACGCGCCAGCATTCATCTAGAAGGCGGCCAGGATCGGGGTCAAATTCAAGCGCATGAAACAGAACCAGCCGATCAAGCTGAACATTCTGCAAGGGAAGCGAGCTGCTATTCACCAACATCGTGCGAGAGGGGGCGTTGCGCGGCCAAGCCTGTGGACCAAGCCGCATTGGCAACATAGTGATTTTCGCAGGCGAATCATCGGCCCGCATCAGCGGAATGCCATATCCGATAACAGCGTTGCAGGCATTCGGTGAATCGGTCCAGAAACCGTTTGCTGTCCGTCGCATACGCAGCGCGACATGGCGTCCCTGCCGCGAGCGGTAATAGTCTTGCAGATCACAAACGTCCTCAAACACCCAATAGCCCCATTCCGTTAAAAACTAGCGCCATTATAGCATAGTAGAGACCGGCCCTACGCCATTAGATTTCAGCCGGTTTAATTTAAGTGATATTTGACAATTCATAAGCAATCTGCCGGCAATCCTCATAGGCATCAGGCTTTGCCGTGCGCACCCCTAGCTGATGAACTTCAGGCAAACCGGCCAATGCATCAAAAATGCGACGCGCCAGCGTTTCCTGAAGGTCAAAATGCTGTGATTCTGCAATCTGCAAAACCGTTGTGCGAATGACATCATAATTCAGCGTTTCAGCAAGCTGATCACGTTGCGGCTCATCCTCGGCAACAAGCACCAGTTCAATATCAATCAAGACACGTTGCGGGGCCAGACGCTCATGATCATAGGCCCCAATGCGGGCTAAACATTCCAGCTCTGTGAGCAAAAATCGACGTGTGATCATAAAACAGATGGCCTTATCATTGATGGACTTATCTCAGAATATAGCCCCATCACTATTGGACCAAGCACTATTGGACCAAGCACTATAAAGTGGCAGCAATCCAATCAGGATAAATTTTGCAGCGCTCAATCATTTCCCCAGCGCCGCCATCTCTGAACAGCCCATATCCCGTTAACAGAACCGAGCGTAAACCAGCCGCCGATGCCCCCAGAATATCTGTATGCAGGCTATCACCAACCATCGCCACACGGTTGCGCTCAAATTTACGGTTATAGAACGCCTCCAAGCGGGCAAAGGTTAGATCAAAGATAGCGCGGTGCGGTGTGCCAAACCAGCTGGTCGTAACACCGGTAGCCTTTATCGTCCGCGCCGCCCAGTAACCCGGTTCATTGGTGAACCCGCCATCGAAAGGCGCCCCAACATCCGGATTGGCTATATAAAGCGGCTGATTGCCCTTGCCGATCGCGGCCTCCAATGCAGCCTGATCATCCTCACCCCAGCCCGTCGCCCCCAGAAAGGCGAACAGACCGGCCTCGTTAAACACATCATCGCCATTGGCAAGCGCAACTCCACCCGCCCTGTCAAGCGGGGTTACAACCCGATCGATTGAGCCGATGATCACTGCGCTGGAAATATTGTCCAGCTCTGCGGTTAGCGCATCACGGCTGGAGACCACCTGCTCACGCACAAAGGTCAATCCCCATTTTTGATATTTGGCCCAAGAGTTCTCGGCCCCATGGCTGGCCCCGTTGGTCAGCACCATAAGCGCAACATTTTGAGCCTCTGCCTCGGCCAGAAATTCATGGATGCCGTCAACCGGATCCTGACCAACATTGATCACGCCAAATCCATCCAGAAACAGTGCGTCAACTTCGGGCAAAATTTCAACAAGCTGACGAACAGATTTAGGGTGGGTGATCGTGCTATCAGGATCTGAAATCATCGGGGACGGCATCAAAGGGCGGAGCGCCTCATAAACCGCAATTACATCTTCCATTTTCAACGGGCCCGACGGCGGTATTTGAAAATTCGACAGTAAGGAGTTCCGCCCTCGTTCGGATACTGGCTCGGACAAAAATGCACTCCCTAGATA
>JAACDV010000207.1 GCA_009936825.1 Bacteroidota bacterium
AAATGTGACGGTTTTCTACGTGAGGACGGGCTGTATGACATTGAGGCCGAAATTACCGACAACAAAACCTACAATTTTCCAAACGATTTTCGCGGCGATGTAACTCCGGAAATGTTTGTTCATCGGATGAAGGTTCGCGTAACCATAAACGACAAAATGGAGGTGATCGCTGCCGAAGCCGTTACCCTCGCCGGGCCTTATGCGATCTGCCCGACGGCGAATGATGTGTTTGAAAGTCTGGTTGGATTGACCATCGGTCCGGGTTGGCGGCGAAAAGTCGCAGCGGCAATTGGGGGGCGACATGGCTGCACGCATATCACCGAATTAATGGGGAGCGTTGGCACAATTGCTTATCAGACCCGGTTTGGTGAGCAAGCGCGCGCCCGGCGGTCCCGGCTTGGCGATAAGGACGCTGCTACATCGCGAAAGCAGGACGCGGCAGCTAACGCGGCCAAATCAGCAGCTACGAGTTTTCTGGCCAATAGCTGTGTTGCCTATGCCACCGAAGACTGACCCTTTATCAGCGTCCCAGACGGCGGGCTTTCTAGGTGGGGGCCCTCTTAGCTGCGCGGCGATATCAGGAACTAAGGCTTAGTTGCAGGGCATGCACGCTACTGGCCAGCTCGTCGGCCAGAATAGTATTTACCATCCGGTGTGTTTCAACGCGGCTCTTTCCTTTGAAAGCGGCAGATTTGATCCGCACCTCAAAATGTGTTTCACCCCCTTCGCGCCACCCCCCATGGCCGGCGTGCTGGTGGCTGACATCGCGAACGTCTATTTCTTGCGGATCAAAAGCGGATTGCAGTTTCGCAGCTATGGTATCAGCCATCGCCATGTGCTATCTCCTTAAAGGGGGTTATGATTTCGTGTATGATTGGGAACTGAAAATTTACTAGGGCTTTAGTATTATCCGATACTTAGTATTTTCCAGAACCTAATTTTAGTAGGGCCTTTAAGTGGCCAGAGCTTTCTAATTGGACTGTAGTATGAGACGCCCCTCCAGACCAGAGCCAAACATCCCCGATATTGAGGATGGGCAAGAAGAACCCCGAAGCAGCATAAGGATGTGCTCCGCTGACGGCTGTCGTGCGGAGGCGCATTATAAAGCCCCGCGGTCCCGCGATGCGCTGCGTGATTACATCTGGTTCTGTCTTGAACATGTCCGCGCCTACAATAAATCCTGGAACTATTATGCCGGATTGCAAGGTGCGGCGCTGGAAGCTGAAATCCGGCGTGCCACAACTTGGGAGCGGCCAAGCTGGAAATTTGCCACCGGCAAGCCTGCCGAGCAAATTTTTGACGACCCAATGGGATTGTTCGATTTCGAATCACGCCATCAGGGGCGCCAAATTAGCCCTGAAGAGAGAAAAGCATGGAAAACTCTTGAAATGGAGCCTGTTGGCGACCTCAAAAAAGTAAAGAATCGCTACAAACAATTAGCAAAAGAACACCATCCAGACACAAATGGGGGTGACGCCAATGCCGAGGAACGTCTAAAAGAGATCATTCTTGCCTATAATCTGATCCGTAAGTCTCTGCAAAGCGCGGCAACTCCTCCTGTTTCATGACGCCAATGCCGCGTGAGGCGGCTTATTTTCGAAGAAAGACCTCTTATGCCTGATGATCAAACAATAAAGCAGACGACCGCCCATTCACTGGCGGCCCCTGACACCCAGATTGATGTTCGCAAAGTTTTCGGCCTTGATGTCGATATGAAGGTGCCGGCATTTTCTGTTGGCTCTGAATATGTACCTCTCATTGATGACGCCTATCAGTTTGACCATGACACCACGTTGGCGATTCTGGCTGGTTTTGGTCATAACCGGCGCGTCATGATTCAAGGTTATCATGGCACTGGCAAATCCACTCATATCGAACAAGTGGCCGCGCGGCTGCACTGGCCATGTATTCGGGTTAATCTGGATAGTCATATCAGCCGGATTGATCTGATCGGCAAAGATGCGATTGTACTTCAGGAAGGCAAGCAGGTTACAGAATTTCGCGAAGGCATTCTGCCATGGGCACTGCAAAATCCGGTGGCCATTGTGTTTGATGAATATGATGCTGGCCGCGCCGATGTGATGTTCGTCATTCAGCGGGTTCTCGAGGTTGACGGCAAACTGACACTTTTGGACACCAACCGGGTTATCCATCCGAATCCCAGCTTTCGTTTGTTCGCCACCGCGAACACCGTCGGCCTTGGCGATACCACCGGACTGTATCATGGAACCCAGCAGATCAATCAGGGCCAGATGGACCGTTGGTCAATTGTGTCGACGTTGAATTATCTTCCCCATGAAGATGAAGTTGGCATCGTCGCCGCGAAAATTCCCGAATATGACACTGCCGAAGGCCGCGAGACGATTTCCAGCATGGTACGGATGGCCGATCTGACCCGAAAAGGATTTATGTCCGGCGATCTGTCAACGGTAATGTCGCCGCGCACGGTCATCACATGGGCAGAAAACAATCTGATTTTTAATGATTTGACGACGGCCTTCCGGTTGAGTTTTCTGAATAAATGTGACGAGGTTGAACGCCCAACTGTCGCCGAATATTACCAGCGTTGTGTCGGTATTGATCTTCCCGAAGCGCCGGTTCGGCAAGCTGGCACTAGCTAGACCCAATCGATGGCGAATGGTGACACAAATCAGCAGTTCCTGAAATCAACAGCTGCCGCCATGCGTGCGCTGGCTGGCGGCGTTGACCATCAGGTTAGCTATGCCGGAACCGACACGCATGTCGGCAATGGCGATGTGCGCCTGCCTGCCCTGCCGCCTCGCGCCACTCTACAACAGCGGGCCAGCCTTCGCGGTGCCGCCGATGGTGCCGCCCTGTGGTTGGCGCATCATGATCCTGCAACACACCGTAAATTATGTCCCTCGCTGGATGGGGCGCGAGCTATTTTCGAAAGTGCCGAGAGGGCCCGCGTTGAGGCCATTGGATCGCTTGATCTGAAAGGCGTCGGCGTTAATCTGGAAGCCGCCCTCAACCAACGCTATGAAAGCCGCCAGTTGGACGCTCCCGGTCAGGCCGATGAGGCGGGTATTGCCGAGGTCGTGCGGTTATTGCTTCGCGAACAGCTAACAGGGGCGCCGCCACCACCAAACCTGTCAATGGTAATGGATCTATGGAAGCCATGGATCGAAAGCCGCGCTGGTGATCTGTTGGATCAGCTGAGTAACACGTTGGATGATCAGGCGCAATTTGCCGAAATTTCGCGCCGGTTGATCGGTGCCCTGGAAACCGACCTTGGCGATTCTGGCTCAGATCAGGATGATTCTGACGAAGAGGGCGACAATAACGACGGAGATGGTGAGGCCGAGAGTGATCAGGATGGTGATCAATCCGCGGTCGGAGAAGACCAGTCCGAAGGCGAAGACAGCCAGTCAATGGAGGATGCTGGTGACGGCGGCACCAGCGATGATTCGGAGCAGATTGAGGCAGATGGCGCTGAAGACGGAATGTCTGACGGTGATTCGCCGCACTCGGATATGAACGCGCAGAATCAGGACCGCGGCGTTAGTAGTGACGCCTACCGGGTTTTCGAAACACGGTTTGATGAGATTGTCGCGGCGGCTGATCTATGTGATCCAGAAGAACTTGACCGGCTTCGTGGAATGCTAGACCGGCACATGGAAAATGTGGCCAGCATCGTTGGAAAACTCGCTAACCGCCTGCAACGAAAACTGATGGCGCACCAAAACCGGTCATGGGATTTTGATCTTGAGGAAGGCATTCTGGACGCTGGTAGGCTGCACCGGGTGGTAACCCAGCCGCTTAGCCCGCTTTCCTACAAGATGGAACAGGACACTAAATTTCGCGATACTGTGGTCACGCTTTTGCTGGATAATTCTGGATCCATGCGGGGTCGACCTATCACCATCGCCGCTGTAACCGCCGATATTCTGGCGCGAACGCTGGAGCGTTGCGGGGGGAAGGTTGAAATTTTAGGCTTTACCACACGTGCCTGGAAAGGGGGGCAATCGCGTGAGATGTGGCAGCAAGCCGGAAAACCGAACCAGCCCGGGCGTCTGAACGATCTTCGGCATATTGTCTATAAAGCGGCTGATGCCCCGTGGCGGCGCGCCCGTAAATCGTTGGGGCTGATGCTGCGTGAGGGAATTCTGAAGGAAAACATCGACGGTGAGGCGCTATTATGGGCGCATGAGCGTCTTCTGGGGCGGACCGAAGACCGGCGGATTATGCTGGTTATCTCGGATGGCGCTCCGGTTGATGATTCAACCCTGTCGGTGAATAGCGGAAGCTATCTTGAAAAACACCTTCGCGAAGTTATCGCCTATATCGAAACGCGGTCACCTGTTGAACTTTTGGCAATCGGTATCGGGCATGATGTAACGCGCTATTACCGCCGCGCGGTAACAATTACCGATGTTGATCAGCTGGGCGGGGCCGTTGTTGGCCAGCTAACAGATCTGTTTGACGAAGACGCCCGCAAGCGATCTCGCAAAAGCGCCTGATATGACCAGCCAAAAATATCGGCCAAAAA
>JAACDV010000208.1 GCA_009936825.1 Bacteroidota bacterium
AGAAATAAATGTCGATGTTGACGAAGCGAGGCGTGATCTTGCCGCAATTTTCCGTTGGACTGCCCGTGAAAATCTTCACGAAGGTATCTCCAACCATTTCTCATGCGCGGTGTCTGACGATGGCCAGATTTTTTTGATGAACCCTTATGGCATTCATTTCTCGAAACTAAAGGCTAGCGATATGCTGATGGTTGATGCTGGCGGGTTGAGTGATGATGTGCGCGCACGGATTGATCCCACGGCCTGGGCGATTCATGGGGCAATGCACCGCAATAATCCGCAGGCGCGTTGCATTGTGCATCTTCACTCCCATTATGCGACGGCGCTCAGCGCGTTGAAATCGCCGTCTCTGCCACCGGTGGATCAGACAACAGCGCGCTTTTTCAACCGTGTTGCCGTTGATAGCGGCTTTGATGGAATGGGGCTTGGCGATGAGGGTGACCGCTTATCGACGCTTCTCGGTAATAAAATGATGATGATGATGGGAAATCACGGGTTTATGGCGGTTGGTGATTCTCCGGCGATGGCCTTTGATCTGGCTTATCATTTTGAACGCGGGTGTCGTACTTACATGACCGCGCTATCAACGGGGATGGAATTGTCTTATCTTGACGATGATGTGGCCGAAAAAACGGTCCAGCAGTGGCAGGACTATCCCTCTGCATCCGATAGCTATCTTAGTGCCATTCGCAACATTCTTGATGAAGAAGAGCCGGAATACCGGAATTAGGAGAGATCCCATATGACCACCCTCGACATGACATTGGACGATATTTACAAGCTGGCGCATGGTGCGATGCATGCGAACGGCTGTGATGAGGCGAATGCAGCAGCGCTGGCCGATATTATCACCCGGGCCGAACGCGATGGTTCGCACTCGCACGGGCTGTTCCGGGTTCCGGGCTATGTCAAAGCGCTGAAAAGTGGCAAGGGTGATGGCAAAGCAAAACCGACTGTTACCAAAATGACACCGGCCATTATTCATGTTGATGGTCATGGGTGTTTTGCCCCACTGGCACAGGCGGCGGGTCTTCCTGTTCTTGCCGAAGCCACCTCTCAGATTGGCGTTGCGGCCCTGTCACTCACCGGAATTCATCATTTTGCTGCGCTATGGCCTGAGACTGAATTTCTGGCGGATCGCGGCCTCGTTGGAATTGCTTGCACAGCCTATATGCCGATGGTGGCGCCAGTGGGAACCAATGAAAAACTGTTCGGCACCAACCCGATATCATTTGCCTGGCCGCGCCCGGGTAAAAATCCTGTCTGTTATGATATGGCAACGGCCGCAATGGCGATGGGCGATATTCAGATTGCCGCGCGTGATGGTCAATCCGTTCCGCTGGGCACCGGTCTTGATGCAGAGGGAAACGCGACCACTGATCCGGCGAAAATTGCCGCCGGAGTGCTGCTGCCTTTTGGCGGGTATAAGGGGTCGGCCATTGCACTGATGGTGGAATTGCTGGCGGCTGGACTGACTGGTGAGCAATTCAGCTATGAAGCCAAACAAAATGACAATGGTGACGGCGGGCCCCCGCGCGGCGGCGAGATGGTAATCGGCCTATCACCTGAACTGATTGCTGGCCCCGGCTGGGAAGACCATGTTGAGGGATTTATGGATAGATTAAGCGGCCTTGAAGGCGTTCGTATTCCGGGTGCGCGTCGCCATCAAAACCGGTTGGATACCGGCCCGCGCAACATTAACGGATCCCTTGTGAAAACAATCCGCGGGCTTACCTAGAAAAGAGGGGAGCGTTGATCAGCGGCCCTTCCATATCGGATCGCGTTTCTCGGCAAAGGCCTTAAAGCCTTCCTGCCCGTCTTCGGAGTTATACAGCCGATCGACTGAGGGAACTTGCATCTTTGTGATGCGGTTCAACATGTCCTGAAACTTCATGTTTTCTGCCTCGCGGGCGACTTCCTTAATTGAGGCAAAGACCAGCGGCGGCCCCGATGCCAGCAAGCGGGCCAATTCCCACGCCCGCTCATAAAGCGTAGCACCATCATCCAGAATCTCATTCACCAGACCCCAGCGATGCGCCTCGGCACTGTCCATCCAACGTCCGGTAAACAGCATATCCATCGCAACATGGTACGGGATTCGCTTTGGCAATTTGATGGTTGCGGCATCGGCAAGGGTGCCAGCCCGAATTTCGGGCAGGGCAAAGCTGGATGCCTCGGTTGCCAGAATCATATCGCAGGCAAGCGCCAGTTCAAACCCGCCGCCAACACACATGCCCTCAATCGCGGCAATTACCGGTTTGTTCAGACCTTGCAGTTCTTGCAGGCCAGCAAAACCGCCAACGCCGTAATCGCCAACAACCGAATCACCCGCCGCCGCTGCCTTCAAATCCCATCCGGCTGAAAAGAACTTCTCGCCAGCGGTGCGGACGATACAAACGCGCAATTCGGCATCATCCCGAAAGGACTGGAACACTTCGCCCATCCGGCGTGACGTCAAAAGATCAATGGCGTTGGCCTTAGGTCGGTCTAGCGTCACTTCAAAAATATGGCCTTCAGTGCGGGTTTTGACGATTTCATTCAGGTTCTCGGTCATTTAGAATTCTCCTTAAAGGCTGTGGTGCACCACATTACGGCATCTACCGCCAGCGCCCCGCCGCCAGTTGGTGCCAGCATCAGCGGGTTAATCTCAATTTCGTCGATATGTGGCGTGCTGACCAGTAAATCCGCTATTTTCAGAATGGCATCAATCGCAGCATCAATATCGGCGCTCGCCCGCCCACGGTACCCTGTCAGCAGCGGGGCCAGCTTTAGGTCCAGCAGGGCGCATCGGACCATCGTCTCATCAACGGGAAGCACCAGCGTCGTTACATCCCCCAGCAATTCGGCGGTCATACCACCCATGCCGATGGTTATAGATGCCCCGTAAACAGGATCGCGGCGGGCGCCCACCAGCAATTCGGCAATTGGCGGCGGGGCCATTTCTTCAACCAGAAATCGGTCCGAATTATCATCACCGAATGCCCCAATCGGGATGACCATAGAGTCTGCAGCGGTTTCCAATGCGTCCGGCATCAGCCCTAGTTTGACAAGGCCGGCCTCGGTCTTATGCGCGCTTCCCAATCCTTTTAGGGCCAGCGGTGGGCGCAAATTGCTGGCAGCGTTCATCAGCCCGTGCGCAGTTTTTGATGTAACTCCTTTTGGACAGGTTAGTCCGGCGGCGCTCAGCATTGATTTGGCACTTGCCTCATCAACTAGATGGCGTATCTCGCATTTCGGTGCGCTGGCAAAAGGCCGCCAATGCGGTGCGTCCACCGGACTTGAAGAAGCCTGCTGATAGGCAAGTTCAATCGCCCGAAGCCCGTGATCAAGGCCGCAAAGGGGAACAATGGCATCCGCCATCATCCGGATTGCCCAGTCATCAGAAATCCCCTCGGCCAGACTGCCAAGCATGGCAACGGGCGTTCCGGTCAGCGCACTGGCGCGTTTCATCGCCGCAACTGCGGGGTGCCAAGCTGCATCGCTGCATCGGTCGGCGCGCGGAAAATCGATTATCAGAACGGATAGATCAACCCAGTCCCCCATCATGCCAGCGAAGGCTTGCATCATTGCATCCTCATCACCCCAAATGAAGGTTTGATAATCCAGCGGATTAGAAATGGTCACTAGTGGACCCAGTGTTTCGGCTAGGCTGGCGGCATTTTCAGCTGGAATATCAGGCCAGCTAAGCCGCCGCTTATCAACTAGATCGGCCAGCAGTCCGGCCTCACCTCCAGAACAGCACATTGCCGTCAGGCGGGGACCTTCGGGCCGGGCTTCATTGCCGGTGCCGGATGCGTTATTTTCTGATATTTGCCTGCTTTCAAACCTGCCATGAAGATGTAACAGCTTCAAAGTCTCCAACATGTCTTCGGGCCCGTCAGCCTCAATTACACCGGTTTGCGCAAGAAAAGCGCTGGAGGCGGCAGCGTCTCCGGCAAGCGCAGCGGTGTGGGAACTGGCGGCGTTGGCGGATGCAGTGGTTTTTCCTGATTTAATGGCGATTATGGCCTTGCCGCGCGCCGCAGCCTCGGCGGCCATATCGGCAAAATCGACCGGATCATGAATACCCTCAATATACAGGCCGGCGGCGGTAACCCTATCATCATCCAGCAGCGTGCGCGTCATATCAGTAAGGCTTGTTTGCGCCTGATTACCAACACACGCGATATAGGCAATGGGTAATCCGCGCGCCTGCATGCTGATGTTGATGGCAATGTTTGATGACTGGCTGATGATGGCAACACCGCGCTCAACCGGGCGGCCGCCATGCTGGTCAGGCCACAGCATCGCCCCATCCAGATAATTCAAAACGCCGTAACAGTTTGGCCCTAATAGCGGCATTTCTCCCGCCGCCGCAATCAGGGCCTCTTGCAAATCTATATCGCCGGTCTCGGCAAAACCAGAGGCAAAACATACCGCACCGCCGCACCCCATCGCCGCCAGTTCTGCCGTAACCTCAATGACCGCATGCCGGTTAATCCCTAGAAAGGCGGCGTCGGGCGGCGCCGGCAAATCCGCAAGGCTGCGAAAGCAAGGCACTCCGGCAACGTCATCGCGGCTCGGGTGAATCGGCCAAATATCACCGTCAAAGCCAGATTTCAGGCATTGGGTGACCACATTTTCGGCCCACCAACCGCCAAACACGGCCACAGATCGGGGGCGAAACAGGCGCGATAAATCCGGCATTGCCTATCCCCCCAGCGGGCGCAGCAAATCGCGGCTGATGATGTGGCGCTGAATTTCCGAGGTACCGTCCCAAATTCGTTCGACGCGCGCATCCCGCCAGAATCGTGCCAGCGGCAGATCATCCATCAACCCCATCCCACCGTAAATCTGTATTGCCTCATCGGTGACCCGCGCCAGCATCTCCGACGCATAAAGCTTGGCCGAGGCAATTTCGCGGTTTGCAGGCAATCCCTGATCCAGCCGCCACGCCGCCGACAGCGTTAGCCAGTCGGCAGCGTCAATTTCGGTAATCATGTCGGCCAGCTTGAAACTGACACCTTGGAATTTGCCGATCTGCTTGCCAAACTGCCGGCGATCTGCGGCATAATTCAGCGCATAGTCAAAGGCCCGGCGCGCGCGTCCGACACACGCCGTAGCGACGGTAATACGGGTGGCATAGAGCCATGTGTTCATCACCTCAAAACCACCATCAACAGCACCAAGAACGGCGTTATCGCCAAGGCGGCAATCCTCAAATTTCAGGATTACATTGTGATATCCCGAATGCGAGACCGAGTTATATCCAGGCAAAACTTCAAAGCCCGGATGGCCGCGATCAACCAGACAACAGGTAATCCTCTTTTTTGGGCCGTGCGGCGTATCATCAACGCCGGTAGCAACAAAAACGATAAAGAAATCGGCGTGATCACCGCCTGAAATAAAATGTTTGGTGCCGTTCAGAATCCAGCCATCGCCGTCGGTTTGGGCGGTTGTGTTCATGCCGCGAACGTCCGATCCGGCATCGGGTTCGGTCATCGCCAGCGCGTCCATTCGCTCGCCTCGAACCGCTGGCATCAGATAGCGCTCAATTTGCTCACCCTCGCAGGCCATTAGGATGTTTTGCGGGCGGCCAAAAAAATGTGTCAACGCCATCGACCCGCGTCCAAGCTCGCGTTCAAGAAGGGCGAATTCAAGGTTGTTCAACCCGCCACCGCCAACAGATTCCGGGAAATTGGCAGCATAAAACCCCATCGCCTTAACTTTGTCGCGGATGGCTGCCCCCATTTCCGGCGGCACATGGCCCAGCTTTTCCACTTCATCTTCCAGCGGATAAATCTCGCTCTCAACAAAGCTGCGAGCTGTTGAGACTATCATTTCCTGTTCTTCAGTTAGGCCAAAATGCATGTCGCTTGTTTCCTTATCTGTAAACTAGGTTCAGGCTCCGATAGCCCCCTAGGTTCCGATAGCCC
>JAACDV010000209.1 GCA_009936825.1 Bacteroidota bacterium
CAAGGCGCTTTCAACCGCGTATCCGTCGCTGGAAGACGTTGAGCTTGTTGAGTATAAGGTCCGCATTCTGGATGCGCGCGAAGGCCAATCTGGAGCCGGCGCGGTCACTAGGGTAATGATCGAATTTCGGACGCCGGATGGCACGACATGGCGCACCGTTGGACTATCGACGAACATCATTGATGCCTCGGTTGTGGCTCTTGGAGATGGCATGATTTGGAAACTCCAGCGTGACGGGATACCAGGCCCCGCCAATGCCGCCTGAAAATGCGCAAAGCGTCTTCCGGTTCCAAAAACGTGACTGCCAATAATATCGTGCCCGCCAGCCTGACCCTTCCCGTTATCATTCTGGTACGCCCGCAAATGGGTGAGAATATTGGTGCTGCGGCGCGTGCGATGATGAATTGCGGAATTTTTGAGTTGCGGCTGGTTAATCCGCGCGATGGCTGGCCCAATATGGCGGCGGTGCCGATGGCGGCTGGCGGTGCTGAAATAATTGAAAACACACAGGTTTTTGAAAGCCTTGCCGAGGCGGCGCATGATATTACCTTTCTTGCAGCGCTGTCTGCTCGGCGGCGTGATATGCCCATCCGTAATGCCGAACCGCGTCAAGCTGTAGGTGAGATTTTGGCGCAGACTGGCCGCAGTGCGATGATGTTTGGGCCAGAGGCGTCGGGCCTTGATAATGATGAGGTTGTGCAGGCAGATTGCCTGGTAACGGCGCCGTTAAACCCTGATTATCCGTCACTGAATCTGGCGCAGGCGGTGCTGTTGATGGCGTGGGAATGGCGAGTTGCAGCCCTTCAATCCCCTCAAAATGCGGGGGGAGATGCCGGTGAGGGAGCCGCGAGCGAGCCGCCAGCAACAATTCTGGAGAGGGATCATTTTCACCAGCGTCTTGAGGATGAGCTTGATCACGGCGGCTTTTTTATCTCAGGCGAGATGGCCCCTACGGTAAAACGCAATCTGCGCGCTTTGTTTGCCCGCGCCGTGCCCAGCAGTCAGGAATTGCGCACTTTGCACGGGGTTATTCAGGCGCTGACCAAAAACCGCACAAATAATAATAGGAAATCATAGATCGTGCCAAAGATTTGGCCCCATTCGTCGATAAACATGGTCAAAAAAACAACCCAGAAATAACCGTTTGTGCGGTGATGCCCCCGACGATTTCAGTTGACAGAAACCACTGCCCTACTCTAGTTTGCGCCATCTCTCGGGAACGTGGATTGCACCAACGGGGTGCGATGCCGGTTTGACAGGTCTGTCAAACCCTACCGGGTAATGAATGGTGGCAGGTAATGTCATCGTAAATCAAAGGAGCCAAATATGGCCAAGTCCGATCACAAGCGGCATTCCGCCAAGCATAAAATCGACCGTCGTCTGGGTGTAAACCTGTGGGGTCGTCCGAAATCTCCCCTGAATTCTCGCGAATATGGCCCGGGTCAGCATGGTCAGCGCCGCAAAAAACCAACAGATTTTGGCGTACAGCTAATGGCTAAGCAAAAGCTGAAGGGCTATTACGGCAATATTGGTGAGAAGCAGTTCAAAAAATATTACAAGAAGGCCGCCAGCGGCAAGGGCGATACCGGCCAGAATCTGGTTGGTATTCTGGAAACGCGTTTGGATGCGGTTCTTTATCGCTCAAAAATGGTTCCAACCGTTTTCGCCGCGCGCCAGATCATCAACCACGGCCATGTCATGCTGAACGGCAAGCGCTGCAATATTGCGTCAGTTCTGCTGAGCCCGGGTGATGAAATCTCGCTGAAAGAAAAAGCCAAAAATATTCCTGCTGTTCTGGAAGGCATAGCTTCGGTTGAACGCGATGTTCCCGAATATGTTGAGGCGGACCACGCCAAATTCACCGCTAAATTCGTCCGCATTCCGGGTCTGGATGAGGTCCCCTATCCGGTGCAGATGGAACCAAATCTGGTGGTGGAATATTACTCACGCTAGGGTAAATTCCTAAATTTGAAATTGAATTTGAAGTTAAAGGGAAGGGGCGGTCTGATCGGGCTGCCCTTTTTCATGCGCACAAAAGTGTTTTTTGCGGTAATACAGATTTTGTAGACCTCACATATAGCTCGGATATGGACGCATGACTGACGATGATATTGACGGTATTCCGGCCCCGTCAAAAGAGGGCTGGCCAGACACTTATTTCGCCGTGATTTTCACCGCGCAGCGAACGCTGTCGGATGAGGATATGTACCTCATAACATCAAAGCGGATGATTGAGTTGGCACAGGTTCAGCCCGGGTTTCTGGGGGTTGAGGCAGTGCGCGGAGAAGACGGCATCGGAATTACAGTGTCATATTGGCGGGACAGGGACGCCATTCGCAATTGGCGTATCCATGCTGAGCATCTGGTCGCCCAACAAATGGGGCGCCAGGAATTTTACAGCTGGTACCATCTTCGCGTGGCTGAAGTGGTGACGCACAGAATGTTTGATGCCGATGCCGCCGCAAGGTAATCTCGAATTGCAGCGCTGGTGATTAGGCAGAAGGCTGGGTGTTAATTCCGCGCGTTTGCATCATTTCGGTCAACTCACCCGTTTCATACATTTCACGCACGATATCGCAGCCCCCGACAAATTCACCCTTCACATAAAGCTGCGGGATTGTTGGCCAGTCAGAATAAGCTTTAATCCCTTCGCGCACACCATCATCTTCCAGAACATTGATGCCGCGAAAGGGCACGCCAAGATGGGTAAGCACGCCGACAACGGCGGCGGAAAATCCACATTGTGGAAAGACTGGAGTGCCCTTCATAAACAGCACGATGTCTTCACTCTTGATGTCTTGCTCGATTTGATCGCGTGATGCGTCGTTAGCCATTTTTCTGTCTCCCTTTAGGCCTTGCTCAGTTTTGATAAATTCTGAGCTGTCAGCACTCTTCTAAATAATAAAATCTCTATTCGCTGGGTGGGGCTGATGTCTGCAATGCCAAAGCGTGAAGCTCGCCGCCCATCCGGCCGCCCAGCGCCTTATACACCATTTGGTGCTGCTGCACGCGGTTTTTGCCGGTGAAAGCGTCAGAGACCACGCGGCAGGCATAATGATCACCATCGCCGCGTAAATCTTCAATCACCACCGTTGCGTCCGGAAACGCGGTTTTTATCAATGCTTCGATTTCCGATGCCTGCATTGCCATGCTATTACCCCTTGGTCTGGCCCTTGGTCTGGCCCTTGGTCTGGCC
>JAACDV010000210.1 GCA_009936825.1 Bacteroidota bacterium
TGCCAGCAGGGGCATCGCTTTATGCCGATCTTTTGAAAAGCTATGCTGCGGCCTTTAAAGCCTGTCTTGCGCGATAGAAAGCACAGCCAGTTAGCGTTTATCAGCGATGATCATATCGGCGGCTTTTTCGGCAATCATGATTGTTGGGGCGTTGGTATTACCTGACACTAATGTTGGCATGATTGACGCATCAACAACCCGCAGCCCGTCAATCCCATAAACGCAAAGCCGTTTATCAACAACATCGCCTGATTTTGCATCTGGCCCCATGCGGCAGGTCGATACCGGATGATACAGCGTCACGCCGGTTTCGCGCGCATAGGCTAGAAGCGCGTCATCACTATCAAGATCTCTCCCCGGCCGCATTTCAGCTTCGACAAGCGGTGCCATGTGATCGCTTTGCATGATCGCGCGGGCAATTTTCATACCCACAACATGAACGCGACAATCTTCTTCGCAGCTAAGATAATTTTGCTGGATCTCGGGTGCTATCATCGGGTTGGGTGATTTGATATGAACCGAACCACGACTTTCGGGTCGAAGCTGGCAAGGGCCAAAGGTCATGCCCGGGAATTTATCAAAAACGCGCTTGGCCGGATTGGCAAAGCTGGCATGGGCAATGTGATATTGAATATCCGGCCCCGCCAAACCATCGCGTGAGCGAACAAAGCCGCTAAGCACGCCGGCAGGAAGGCTAACAAGGCCGCGCCGGGTGAATCCATAACGCAGAATTTCCGCGGCAAGCCCAAGGCCATGGGCGCGATTATTCAGCGAAATATTGCGTCGTAACCGCCATGATAGACGCGAAATATAATGGTCGGTCAGATGACTGCCAACGCCAGATAACTCATGCCGAACCTCGATTGCGTGACGGCGAAGATGGTCAGGCGCGCCAATGCCCGATAGTTCCAGAATTTGCGGCGATTGAATGGCACCTGCCGATAAAATCACCTCGCGTCCCGCTTTAATGTGATGCGATTTGCCATGTTGGTTGTAATGAATCCCGTCGGCGCGTTTGCCGGCAAGGCTGATTTTGGTAACATGCGCATGCGTGATGATGCGCAGGTTTGGCCGTTTTCGGGCTGGCTGCAGATAGGCTTTTTTGGCGGAAAAGCGAAGCCCGTTTTTCTGCGTAACCTGATAATAGCCAAAGCCATCCTGACTGGCGCCATTATAGTCATGATTGCGCGTATAGCCCAGCGTTTCAGCAGCATCAATCACCATATCCAACGCTTCATACCGGGTGCGAACCGGTGCCACATTCAATGGCCCACCAACGCCGCGAAGGGTGCTGTCAAAACCTTCATCACCTTTGCCAAGCTGTTCGCAATTTTCGGCTTTGCGGAAATAGGGCAAAACATCGTCATAAGACCAGCCAAGATTGCCGCGCTGCGCCCAGCCATCATAATCAGCCGCCTGCCCACGAACATATAGCATCGCATTAATCGCCGATGATCCACCAAGAACCTTGCCGCGCGGAATGGCGATGCGCCGATTGCCGCTGCTGTCTTCGGGTTCGGTTTCAAACATCCAATTCATTGCCGGATTGACCATTGTTTTAATATAGCCAGCCGGAATATGGATTAGCGGGTTAAAGTCTTCGCCGCCCGCCTCAAGAAGAACAACGTGACAATCAGGATCAGCACTGAGGCGCGCTGCCAGCACACAGCCTGCCGACCCGCCGCCAATGATGATATAATCGGGATGATTTTGATCCAATGACATGACTCAACCCCTTTAGATAAGACTTGTTATGCCTCGTATCATAAGCGTGAAACCAGCGCAGGCCAGCGCAAAATGCACGATATGACGAAAGGTTATTTCACTGATGCGGCGGCGCGCCAAATGACCGGCTTGTTGTCCGGCCATTGCGGGGATTAACATTAGTGCCGATAATAAAAGATTGTCACCAACCGGAAATCCAGCATGTGAAATGCCAAGCCACAAAGCAACATAGCCAAGCGATAAAAACACCCCAAGAAGCATGGCAAGATCGGCTTTTTTGATCCGCATCATCATGAATAATTGCAAGCTTGGAAAAGAATATATCGTCGTCAGACTGCCAAGAATGCCTGATGCAATGCCGGCTGGAATGATGAGGCGGTTCATCGTTTTGGGCGCAAGTGACCGGTTTTGTAATTGACGAAGCGGAAGGCTGGATAGAATGGCATGAAGCGCGATCATCAGCCCAATCAAAATGCCAAGAAGACGGCTGTCAATCGCCACCACCAATGGCGCGCCAATAAGCA
>JAACDV010000211.1 GCA_009936825.1 Bacteroidota bacterium
ATCCGACCCTTTGCCGATCGGTCTCAAAAAACTGGCAATTTTGGTAAAAGTGCGGGCCATAGGGTACAAAAAAACCTGGCAATCGTTAAAAAAACTTACGATTATATTGCTCTGAATTAACCTTTTAAGTGTATGATTAATTATATGGAAAAGCTAATTGAGTCACTCCGCCTACGCGTCGATGAATTGCTGATATATTCAGATCACCTCGAATTGCCTTCGGCCCTTTACAGCTATGTGCCTCGGCACTATATGCCTGCGCGGGGCACCCAACTTTATAATGACGTTATTGCCGGACTATTGCTGGCGATTGTGTTGGTGTTGGTCTGGCTACTTTTCAATATGCGCAGCAAAAGGCTTGACGAAAAGCCGGTCAGCGGCGAGGTGGCTGAAATCACCTTTGAAGACATCAGCGCCGAAGCTGCGGCCCAAACTGCGGCCCAAACTGTTGCTAATGTTCAAACCCCGGATATGCCCCCGGAAGCGGTCCCGAATTTGGAGCCAATTAAGGAAGGCAGCAATTCTGAGGGTGAAGCTGGCGGGTTTCATTTTTTCAAACGCAAGACCAAATCCGTGCCCGAGCCGCATGAATTGCTAGCATCAGCCTCATCTGATTTGAGCGCAGATGGCGCGGCCTTACAGAATGATGACACCTTCCTCATCGAACTTGAGCAGGAAATGCTGGCAACGCGTCAACTGTATCTTGATGGGCAGATCACCAAAGAAGTTTATGTGATGGAAACGCGAGCGCTGTACCAAAAGGCGCAAAGCCACATGACTTGATCCCTAAACCAGCCGATCCCTAAGCTGGGCGCTTGACCTAGCCATCTTGGGTGCGCTGTGGGCGCTTGCGGAAAGCGGAATGCGGCTGGTTCTCCGCGCTTGGATCAATAACCGTCGGTAACATGAAAATCAGCGTTTCTGACAGGTTGGTTGAAAGACTATCAGCCCCACCAGTCAGCAGTGCAATGGGGGCAAGGTCTCCCGTCATTCCCGGTAAGTCTGAGGTGAATGTTGTTTCCTCATTTCGGGTCAGGCCGGCCAGCACGACAACATCCCCCGCTTAAGCCCAGAAAGTTGTACCAATAATATCTGACGTGTGGTCAGACAACTCATTAACCAGTGCCAGCGTTGTGTTGAAGCGCGTGTCCGCCAGCGTCACATCCAGCTTGACCGTATTGTTCAACCGGTTGATGTCGACTTCCTTGATCTCCAGTTCGAAGGGCGCATTATATTCAACCGGAGGACCGGTGACCGACCTGTTATCAGCATCCAGAATGGTAGGGCCCGGAACGCGCGCAATCTGATCGCGTTCAACCGTTGCATCCTGACCTGACTCCGCCAGAATGGTCGGACTGGATACAACGCGGCCAAGGCTGTTTGATTCAAGGAAATTCAACAGCATGCCAAGCTCGTCATTTGGCGAAGAGAGGTCGAGGTTAAAGGTGCCAACAGTTGAGGATGCGGCGCGTGCCACTTGGCTGAGGATGGCCTCTTTGGTGCCGCTGCCCCCGGCCGAAGGTGAGGTGGACAGGATCGAGTCAATCTGCCGTGAGAAATCACGCGAAACGGTGGTCAGGAAAATCTCGATTAACACCTGCAATTCAGGAACGTCATATTGCTCGATAAGGCGCACGACAAGGTCATTTTCCGGACGGGTTCCGATAACGGTGACGCCGGAAGAATGGTCCGCGCCCTCCTTGCCGTGTGCTGGCATGATTTGGAGGTGATCCAAGGCTGGCAGCACGGATTCTGGGGCTTCTTTGGTCGACGGCAATCACAAATTCGCCGGACAGAAAGGCCGCTCTGGCGCATGATTCGCTGGCCGCGTTGCTGACCGATGCTGATATTTTTGTCTCGATGTTTTTTGATCGAAATAGAGCGCTGACGATTACGCGTCGTCTAAAGCTTGAATGCCGGATTGAAGGCCAGCCCGAATCCATTTTGGATGGATTTGTACATCATATTTTGAAGGGTAAATTAAGCTCGCCGCAAGGGGAAATTCTGATAAAAAAACTTCGCCGCCAGCGTCACCTATCGCGGCTTTTTTGGCTAGATTGAGGATAGCTATAACATCTGTACCATATTGTAAAAACGATATTTTTTGGGATATGACGCAAGCGGGAACCAGCACTCGTGCGCGCGAAGGACGCTGCCGCCGATATGCTCCAGCTCCACAGTCTGAGGATTCGGTTATGAATAAGGGAATAGTCTTGGGAATGGTCTGGCCGATGGTCTTTGATGATGATTGGTGCGGCGATGGGGTGCGCGCTGGCGAAGGCAGTAGCGATGCTGCTTTGATGCCCGATCCAATCTGGTAAAACGAATCCAAGAATACGCTTTAGCACACGACCTTGTGAGTCAATCTCAACATTGAATGCTAGTGGGGTTGTTTTTTTTACTATTTCTATTTCTATTTAATGGGTGTAGTTAATGAAAGGTTAGTTAAATAAGATAGGTTTTTAACCGCTGATGTTTCACATCCGTTGGTGATCGATAGGGACAGCTTGCGAAATGCAATCAGGTAAGGCAATTTTTGTCGGGAATATTAAGGGTGGTGTGGGTAAAAGCACTCTCACCGTTTATTTAACCGATTATCTGCGAAAACGGTATCAGCGCCGTTCAGTTATGTTGCTGGATACCGATCCACAAGGCACGGCGTTTGAAATGATGCAGCCGCTTAGCCGCGCCGATGATATCAAGTTCCTACCGATAGGGGACCGTTATGACGGGGTCAGTATGACAACGCTTGATCGTATCCTGCGCCGTATGCTGAACCAGGAAGATGCCGTCACGATTGTTGATACCGGTGCTGGCAAGGTCGGCAATATCTGGCAAATGGCGATGCTTTGTAGCACCGTTCTGGTACCGACCTCAATGTCATGGACTGATTTACGCCCGACCATTGATTTCATTAAGGAACTTGATGAGCGTAAAGAAGATTATGGTGTGGTCAATCCGCATGTGATTGTTGTTCCGAACCGCACATCCCCGTCGCAAAAAAACTTCGGGCAATTGTCCGAGGCGTTGGAAGAAGTGAATGCCATCATGGCGCCGCCGATTTCAGATCTGTCCGCTGCCCGCAATCAGACTCGCGAATTTAAGGGGTTTGA
>JAACDV010000028.1 GCA_009936825.1 Bacteroidota bacterium
ATCTATGCCCCCGCAATGTCTATTCGTGCTTTATCCTTGAAAGGAATGCTCTGATGCAAAGCGATGATACCTTTGAGGCTGGATGGTTAGAGGCGCTTGGCCAGTTTCGCAAACAAGGTCTTCGGCTTGCCGACGTGAACCCCATCTCGGCGCTTGCTGATGTGATTTGTGAGCAACTTTATTCGGGCGAGATTAACGCCAGCGATGTTGGCAAAGTATTGGACCGGCAGGGGGGTGAGCTATGGGTGCAGCGAGGTGCTGTCTTGCGCTCGCAAACGGGGCTTACCGATCAAACGGACGCCCAGAAATTTGACCTTCCCGATCTGTCGGGCCGCGATATTACCCGTCCGCTTTACCGCACAGTCTTTACCGCGCATCCGGTTTTCGCGATGCGCGACGAAGCGTCCAGAGCATTATGCAGGCAGGCTGAAACGGGTGTTGAGACGATGCCCGAAGACGCTTTTATGCCGCGTGCCGGGGTTACCCTTCTTGACGAACATGAAGAGGCAATGCTTGCGGTAGAAAATGCGCGCGGTGCTGTCTGCCGCATTAACGCTGAGATTTTGCGCCAACGTCAGACGACGCATAGCGATAGCTGGCGCGATGAACTGCCCGAAATGCTAGGGGTCTCAACCTGGGTTGGCTATGATCTTGACGGACGCTCGGACATCACCTGGTCCGATAGTTTTGGTCTTCGGCTAAAGGAAAAGGCGCGCGCCCTCAAAGGCTATGTTGCAGCATTGGCGCAGTTCGATATCGCGGGGCCTAAATCCGGCGCGTTGGAGACTATCCGCACCGCACTTGCCGATGAGCTTGCCAACACCGAGGCCGAGGTTCTGGATTTCACCCGCATAAAGCTGGAGGGGGATGATTTTACTGCGGTAGTGAACCGGCTGACGCGCCGCAAGGATAAGCTTGTTTCTAGCAAGGCGCTGGCCAAACAGCTACATCAGATTGCAAAAGCCATTGCCGATGAAGACGCCGCGCGCGGCCTTATGGTTGTCGCCGCAGATGTTGCCACGCACGGTTTTGGTATGGGTGAGGTCCATCTGCGTATCAACGCTGCCCAGCTTCGCAACGCCATGCGCGTGGTTGATGGGCGCAGCACCACGATCAGTGACGGGGTTAATTCACCGCGTCTTTTGATGGAGCGATTGGCGCGGCGTATTCAAAACGAGCCAGCTTGGGACATCAATTTTAAAAATATCGCCGAAGAGGAAGCCACCGCACGGCGCCAACTGATGGTGGCTGCGCAGTTTTTGAAACATATCGATACTGACCAGCCCATTCGCCTGCTGATTGCCGAATGTGAAAAACCGCTAACCGTCATGTCGGCATTGTATCTTGCGCATAAGCTGGATATTGCGGACAGGCTGGATATCTCACCGCTGTTTGAGACAAATTTCGGGCTTGAGCATGGCGAGAAGATAATCGACCAGCTTCTTCAGCAGCCTGTCTTTGTTGATTATGTTCGCCGACGCGGGCGGCTGGCTATCCAGACCGGATTTTCGGATGCTGGCCGGTTTGTTGGGCAACTGGCGGCAAATATGGCGATTGAACGTTTGCAGATTAAAATCGCAGGTAGTCTGAAATCGCGTGTACAGGATAATCTTGATCTTTTGGTTTTCAACACGCACGGCGAATCGCTGGGGCGCGGCAGCACGCAGGCCAGCATGCTGGAGCGCCAACACTATCTGATGACGCCGTTTGTGCGTGATTATGCCAGCGGTTTGGGAGTGCGATTGTATCACCAATCCAGTTTTCAGGGTGGTGATGGGTTTCGGCTTTTTGGAACACCCCAGCTTGCACTGGCCACGATGCGCGGACTTTTTGAGGCTGAACTAAGCCCGCCTCCGCCATCGTGCAAAACCGATCCTTTTTACAAGCAAACCGATTTTTCCCTCGATTTGTTTTTGGCCCTAAAGAGCTGGCATGAGCAATTGGTCTCGAACCCGAATTATGGTGATCTTCTGGATGTATTTGGTAGCAATCTATTGCCGCCAGCAGGATCGCGCCCAACCAAGCGCGCGGTTCAACCCGGGAATGAACGCCGTGGACCTTCGAAAATTCGCGCTATTGCCAATAACGGCATCCTTCAGCAAATGGGGTTTCTGGCGAATGTGATTTCGGGAATGGGGACAGCGGCAACCGTTGATATTGAAGAATTTGGTGACGTTTTCCGGCAATCACCGCGGCTGCAACAATGTCTTGGTCAGGTAATGAAAGCCAAGAAGCTGGGGTCGGTGAACACCGTTCTTGCCTATTGCCGAATGGTTGATGCGGGGTTTTGGGTCAACCGCGCATATCATGGCAGCCAGCCTAGAAATCAACGCGCGTCACGGCGTGTCGGCCAGCATCTTCGTAAAAATCAACGTTATTTGGATATACAGCAAGTGGCATGGTCGCTTCGCGACGATTTGATTGACCTATATCGGCTGGTTGATCGGCTGGATATTGATAGCGCTCGCATCACTGGTTCGAGCCGCGTTGATCTTGATCTGCTTCACGCTATCCGGATTGCCCTGATCATTGACAGCTTAATGCTGATTTGCCGCGCGCCGGTATTGGGCGAGGCCAATCAGTACAGCCATGAAGATATGCTGGCCTTCGGACTATCGCTCGATTTTGACCGTGTTCTGTCGATCCTTGATGATGCGTTCGGGGCCATGCGTGATCAGCCTTTGACCGGTGCGCTAGACGAGGCTGAAAATTACTCAAGCGAAAGCAAAAGTAACTTCGAGATCATCACGCGGGAGATCATGCAACCACTTCGAGATAATCAGGCGTTAATCATCCGAATATCGGCGATGGTCTCGGCACATTATGGTGCTCATGGATAGAGATATATTCTGTGGGAACTGATCATTTTATTGCCAGCAAGGAACAGCGTTCGGGACGACGTGCGATCAGCTTGTTGTTCTTTATTAATGGCGCGCTGATCGGGGTGTGGGCGTCTCGGATTCCAGCGATAACTGATATCCATAGTCTCAGCCCGGCGATGTTGGGCTTGGTTTTGTTGGTTTTGGCGTCGGGCGGAATTCTGGCCTTTCCTTTTTCCGGCTATGCGATGGACCGATTGGGGGCCGGACGTGTCACCCGTTCGCTGGCTGTGGTTTATCTTTTCAGTATTATTTTAATTCCTTTGGCCCCGAACGTCTTGGCGCTAGCTGGTGCGCTGTGGGTGTTTGGTGCGGTTCACGGGGCGATGGATGTCGCGATGAACGGCTGGGCGGCAAAGCTGGAACAAGGGTATCGAAGACCGATCATGTCAAGCTTTCACGCGGTGTTCTCACTGGGGGCGGGGTTAGGGGCGGCCAGCGGCTATTTTGCCGTGAGTGCTGACTATGAAATTTTGACACATTTCTCAATTTCTGTAGTGCTGTCTGCGGCGGGGCTCGTCTATATCTGGCTACAGGATGAGGGGTGCGATATGACACCGCGCCCCGATCAGAAGGCGCCGCTGTTCAGCTTGCCTAAAGGTCCGCTTCTGGCGGTTGCACTCATTGCTTTCTGCTCGGCCATTGGTGAGGGGGGTAACGGTGATTGGAGTGCCCTGTTCCTGATCAGTTCAGCCGGTGTTGATGAAGCTCGCGCCGCAATCGGCTATGCCGTTTTTTCAGCTGCAATGGTGGTGATGCGCTTGCTTGGTGATCGGCTGATCGCCCGTCATGGCCCCCTGAAAATGGCCCGTATTTCCGGTATTTTTGGGGCCATTGGCGGGGTGGTGGTTTTGTTTGCGCCTATGTTTGAGCTAAAGCTGGTAGGATTTGCGCTATTAGGTGCCGGTTTTGCCGTTATGTTCCCGCTGGCCTATAGCCGTGCCGCGAATGATCCGGTTATGCCGCCGGGTGCGGCGCTTGCTGCGGTGGCAACGCTTGGGTATGGCGGCTTGCTGCTTGGCCCTGTGGTGATCGGGTTTCTGGCGCAAATTTTCGGGATTGAGCGCGCCTTTGGTGTGATGATCCTGCTGGGGATCGGCATTTTTATGCTTGGGCGCTCGTTAGATTCAATCCGGGAATAGGCGCGTTTCTTAGTCCCAGATTGGCGCCGTTGGCACAATCTCACTGTTAACGATGCGATAGCCGGTCTCCATCAACAGGTCAATTTCGGCGATGTCCTCGCTCGTCAATTCGAAATCAAGGATATCCAGATTCAGCCGCAAATTTTCTGGCCGGGACGACATGGCATTTATCGCGACACCTTTTTGCAAGGTCCAGCGCAGGCCCGCTTGGCTGGCTGATTTGTCATATTTCGCGCCAATATTGGTCAAAGTGGGATCGTCGAACATTTTGCCTCTGGCTACTGCGCAATAAGCCGATAGGGGCAGGCCCAACCGTTCGGCAGCGCCCAGCAATTTAACCGTGTCGAGGAAGGGATGAAATTCAACCTGATTGACCGCCGGGCGGGTATTCAGTCGCAAAATTGCATCTTCCATCATGGCGATTGTGTAGTTCGAAATACCAATATGCTTGGTATATTCTTTGGTATGTGCCTGTTGCAAAAGATCTAGTGCAGCCCCGTTATCGCCATGTTGATCCGGCCAGTGCAAAAGCAACATATCAACCTGATCGAGTTGCAAATCGGCTAGGGATTTTTCCACTGACGGGATAAATCTGTCGGCAGCAAAATTGCTTGGGCTGACCTTTGTGGTAACAAAAACATCATCGCGTGCCAGCGCCATATCCTTTAGACAAGCACCGACATCAACCTCGTTCTGATAGAGCTGGGCGGTATCAAAGCTGCGATATCCAATCTCGGCCGCTGAAATCATTGCTGCGTGTAACGCTTCGCCGCGAAGGGGAAAGGTGCCAAAACTGACAGCGTGACCGGCATCAAGATAAACGTTCATGCTCGATATCCTATCTGTAGACCTTAAGTCTCGTAGCCCATTTGACTACGGCCCAAAGGTGAAAGCATTTCTAGGGTGAAGCGTCCGGAGAAGTCGACCTCGTAATCCTCGGCAGCAAAGTCCGGAG
>JAACDV010000212.1 GCA_009936825.1 Bacteroidota bacterium
ACCGATAGCATGGCCTCAAATACCAATACCATAGGCGGTGGGCCCCGAAACAGACTGGTGAAACCGCAGAATGGACCAATATTCCATCGGGTCCTTGGGGCGCACCAGCGCATCTTTTGGGGTGTTGATCCAGTCATAAAGCCGCGTCAGGAAAAAGCGCATTGCCGATCCTGCCGCCAGTGTTGGAATGGCCTTGATTTCGTCATCTGATAGCGGACGAACCGACTGATATCCGCGCAGCATGGCGCGCGATTTGGTCAGGTTAAAACTGCCATCCGCTTCAAAGCACCAGCTATTCATGCAAATTCCTAGATCGTAGGCAAAGATATCATCACAGGCGAAATAAAAGTCGATCAGGCCGGTTAGTTTGTCGCCGATGAAAAGCACGTTATTGGGGAATAGATCGGCATGGATAACGCCGCTTGGAAGGTTGGAGGGCCAGTCGCGCAGGATCGAATCGAGATGTTGCTGAACCGCCAGTTGCATCCCGTCACCCAGCGTGTCGGCTGTCGATGCCACCTGATCAAACAGCGCCTGCCAAGAGTCCGGCCCCAGCGCATTTGGCCTGCGGCGTGTAACCGTGGCGCAGTTCAGATGTATATTTGCTAATGACTTGCCAAGCTCACGGCATTTCTCGCGGTTTGGATGCCGGCTCCAATTGCCATCCAGAAACGAGAAGATAGCACAAGGTCGCTCCATCAATTGCTGCAAGATGCTGCCATCGGTTGCTGGAACCGGCAACGGGCAATCCATTCCGGCGTTAGCCAGCACTTCCATTACCTCAATAAAAAACGGAAGATCATCACGCTTCACACGCTTTTCATACAGCGTCAGAATATAATTTGCGCGGTCAGTGCGAAGAAGATAGTTGGAGTTTTCCACCCCTTCGGCAATGCCCGTAAGGCTTTGCACTTTACCAAGGTCATAGGCTGCCAAAAGCTGGGCAAGATTATCATCATCAACATGCGTGTAAACAGCCATGGGGATTTCAGTCAGTTCGCGAGAATACTGGGAAGCTTGAAGGTGATGTTTTCGTTAACCAGAGCATCCTCATTAAGTGTGATGTCGTAGCGCGCACGCATCCCATCGATGATTTCATTAACCAGATTTTCCGGTGCAGACGCTCCTGCCGAAAGACCAATATGCTCGGCGGCATCAATTTCGGCCCAGTCAATTGCTGATTTGTCAGCAATCAGACGCCCCCGGCTGGCTCCGGCTTTTGTTGCCACTTCGACTAGGCGCTGCGAATTTGATGAATTTTCGGCGCCAACAACCAGCACCAGATCACATTTACCGGCGATGGCTTTTACTGCATTTTGCCGGTTCGTCGTGGCATAGCATATATCCTCGCCGCGCGGACCGGTGATTTCGGGAAAACGAAACTGCAGGATAGAAATTATTTCGGCAGTATCATCGACCGACAACGTGGTCTGGGTGGCAAAGGCCAGCATTGCATCGGGGGGCGGCTGGATGGTGCGCGCATCTTCCGGGGTTTCGATCAAGGTCATGTCGCCATCATCAACCTGCCCCATCGTGCCTTCGACCTCGGGGTGGCCAGCATGTCCGATCAGCAGAATGTGACGGCGTTGTTCGGCATGGCGGCGGGCTTCTACATGAACTTTTGTCACCAGCGGGCAGGTGGCATCAACGGCGATCATTTTGCGGCGGTCAGCCTCATCAACAACGGCGCGTGCAACCCCATGTGCAGAAAATACCACCGGCGCGCCCGCTGGTACTTCATCCAGTTCTTCAACAAAAATAGCACCTTTCGCAACGAGCCCGTTAACCACATGGCGATTATGCACAATCTCGTGGCGGACATAGACTGGCGCCCCGAATTTTTCCAGCGCAACCTCGACGATACGTACCGCTCGGTCAACGCCTGCGCAGAATCCACGGGGTGCGGCAAGATGCAAAAATTTCATTTGACGTTCCATGTGTTTGTTCTTGCTTTATTACGGCGCAGAGGTCAATTGCTGTTGTCTTAAAAAGAGGTTAGGATGTGACGATGAACCACAGAAATTTCATTCCGGCGACTTTTATCGCGCCGCTGCTTGGCCTTGGCCTGATGCTAGGGGCTTGTAGCTCTGATCCTAATCTAGTTCCGTGTCCGGGAATTAGCGCCCCGCCTGAGGGCGTTGCCGCCTTTATGGAGATGGATGCTTCAGAACAACTGGTGGATGTCCGCTTTAATGGCATCAATGCGACGTGCGAACTTCTTGATGATGCTAGCATTAAAATGGTTGTTTCGGTTGGCTTAAAACTAACCAGATCGGGTGAATATTCGCCTGCCGACGTTTTGCAGATTAATCTGGGCAGCGCAATTATCGATGCCGATGATGCAGTTGTCAGTAGCGATGTTACGATCTTTAAGGCTGGTTTTAAAGATGGTGAGCGGCAGAAATATCCTGTTTTGGATTATGAAGCCACGGTCAAGGCAGATCAACGTCTCGTGCTGAGCCTGATGCCGCGCCTCTAAACGTGCCCATAAACGCGCTCATAGACGCGCCCATAGACGCGAAGGTTATCCTATAAATTCATGCGAGAATCTAAGCGCCGGGCTAAATTCTGGCCTCAGCAGCTAGAACTTATGGGGCGGATGATCTGCGTTAAGGCCGGGTGAAGGGCGAACGGCGGAATGCCGTTCACGCCTAATTCAGTTTTTCGATTTCCATAGCAGCGTTGTCGATCAGCTCCATGCTGGCTTTACCATCCAACTTTGAGGTGATGATCTCGGCGGCTGATGCGATGGCAAGCGACGCTGCTTTTGCGCGGAGCTCAGCGAGCATGGCAGTTTCGGCAGCTTTGATCTTGGCTGTCGCTTGCTGCTCACGCCGCTTGACGGCTTCTTCGGCGTTCTTTTCAGCGGTCTCGCGGATACGTTCGGCAGTGGCTTCGGCAGTCTTCAGTATCGCCTTAGCTTCATCGGCAGCCTCTCGGTGGAGCCGTTGGAATTGATGAAGTTCATCCAGTGCTTCTTCGCGGAGAGTGCGGGCTTCATCAAGGTCAGCCTTGATTTTGGCCGAACGCTCATCAAGCATTGCGGATAAAGCTTGACCAGCTTTGCGCCATACCAGGGCAACAAAGACAACAAAGCCAACGGCAACCCATACCGATTCCATGACTATGCCTTCCATCATCCTGCCTCCTCGGCGGTTAGCTCTTTAGCAGCTGATTTCACCGCTTTGTCAGCTTGCGCCTTAGTTGCTTTCACACCGGCCAGTTGCGCTGCTGTGTCAATCGCGGCCTCGGCCGCAACCACCATCAGATTGCCTTCTGCTTCGGCGCGTGCGGTTGCCAGTTTGGTCTCGGCTGCCGCGGTTTTTGTAGCCATCTTCTTGGCAGCTTTCGCTTCGGCCTGTTCGGCCTTGGCTGATGCTTCAACGGCGGCTTGGCGGGCAAAATCAGCAGCCTCGGCGCGGGCAACGTCAAGACTTGCCTCATAATCAGCACGCGTCTGAGCAGCCTCAGCACTGGCGTCACGCGCACGGCTGAGATCATCATCAAGGCGGGTGCGTCGCTCTTCGAGAACCGAGCCGATACGCGGTGTAACAACGCGTGCCATAAAGATGTACCCAACACCGAAAATGACCAACAGCCAGAAAATCTGGGAAGGCCAGGTGCTGATTTTTAGCTGGGGTAAGCCGGGCTCACCGCTAGCAGCTAAAGCTGCTGAAGAGGCCGTAATCACGGCGCCAGCTGTTATGAGCATCTTTATGCCCAGAGCAGATTTGCAGCCCAGAGCGGTTGCTCTGTTCACTTTTGTCATGCCAGTCTCCCTGTCTGACCGCCTGCTGGAGTTACCCCCAAAACAGGCGACCAATTCGGATGCGGAAAGCGGCTTACAGCGCGAACAGAAGCAGCAGTGCAACGACCAACGCAAACAATGCGATGGCCTCGGTCAGGGCAAAGCCCAGAATGCCGATGCCAAACACTTCACCGCGAGCTGCGGGGTTGCGTGCAATCGAAGTTACCAGTGCAGCGAAGATGTTGCCGATACCGACGCCAACGCCAGCAAGAGCGATGACCGCCAGACCGGCGCCGATCATTTTTGCAGCTTCTACTTCCATTTTCCTAGTCCTTCCGTAAGTTTTACAATCAAGATTTTAGTTGGTTATTAAGGGTATTCGAACCGCTCCTGTTACCAAACGTCAGGGGCAAACGTTAAGCCGCGCGGCGGTTCTGCCTAGTGCAGATGCAGCGCGTCATTCAGATACATACATGTCAGGATGGTGAAAACATAGGCTTGCAGCGCCGCCACCAGAACCTCAAGACCGGTAAGACCAACCAGCGCCAGAAATGGCAGCACAGATCCGGTCATGGCAATACCGCCAGCCCCTGAGATCATTACGGCAAGTCCGGCAAACACCTTTAACATCGTGTGGCCTGCCAGCATGTTGGCAAACAGACGAACAGACAGGCTGACCGGACGCACAAAATACGAGATCACCTCAATAACGATCAGGAAGGGAATCAGCACTTTTGGCGCGCCCTGCGGAACGAAAAAGCTGAAGAAATGCAGACCATGCTTAACCAGCCCGATAAGAGTAACGCCCAGAAAAACCACTCCCGCCATCGCAAAGGTCACAATAATCTGCGACGTAAAAGTATAGGAATAAGGAACAAGGCCCAGCATGTTGCCAAACAACAGAAAGACAAAAAGGGTAAAGACAAATGGGAAATAGGCGCGGCCATCTTTGCCAACATTGCTGCGCACCATGTCTGCCACAAATTCATACATCATTTCGGCGGCGCCCTGCAACCGTCCGGGAACCAGATCCCGGCGGCGCATCGCGCTCATCAAGAAAACGCCGCCAACAACCATGGCCAACAGCATAAACAGGCTGGAATTGGTGAACGAGATATCATAGCCAGCGGCCGAAAGTTCAACAATCGTCTTGATCTCGAATTGTTCGACTGGCGAATGCATACCTGTGGAAGCCATGTCTGAACCGTCCTTTTCTTATCGTCCGCTACTAAACTATTTCACTAGTCGTCCGCTTGTGAATCTTTATCGGCGCGGGGCCGATGCTCATCAAAATATCCAGTTGCCATTCCGCGTCCAGATACCATTCGCCACACATTCAGCATGCCAGCCGCGGCCCCTAAAAAGAACATCAACACCAGAAACAGCGGCGATGTCTCCAACCAGCGGTCAAGCACCCATCCAATAAACGCTCCAACGAGAACGCCGGCTACCAGTTCGGTTGCCACGCGGCCTAGGATGGCGCCCATTCCGGGGGGAAGTGCATGCTGGCTGTGCTGGCTTTTCTGTTCAGCGTCCCCTTGCATCTTGTCGATGCGGCGTTCGATGTCTTGCAAACGTTGGCTAGCGTCTTGCGGACGTTTGCCTTTGCCTTGACGTTTCGGATCGCTCATTTGGGTTTGCTTTCAACCGAAGATTGTTGATCCTGATTTGCCTATAAGGTTTTCCGGTAGAATTCGCCTAATTTGGCACTTTGCCGATACTTTGCCGATACTGTCCCGATTCTATCCCGTTATGGTTGCCGTTCATTCAAATGCGCTCAGGCAAAAGGGCCGAAAACATGGCCTTAGCCGATTGCCAAAATCGCGCTCAAAATAGGGGTCTCACTGGCTTTTTGTCAAGCCTTCAATCGGGGTTCTTTTTCCTAGCAATTCCGCGGGTTTGCAAACTGGGTCGATCCAGCGTTCACTGCGCGGCTGATACTGGTCACGCAACTGCGGCGTCGCGGATTCGCTCGGCGGTCTGAAGGTCGACCGAAACCAGCTTCGAAATCCCGCGTTGTTCCATCGTCACGCCGAACAGTCTGTCCATTTGTGCCATGGTCAGGCGGTGGTGAGTAATCACCATAAAGCGGGTGTTGGTCTTTGCCGAGATGTCGCGCAACAAATCGCAGAACCGCGCCACATTCGTATCATCAAGTGGGGCGTCAACCTCATCAAGAACACAGATCGGTGCCGGATTGGTCAGAAATACCGCAAAAATGATAGCCAGTGCGGTCAGTGCCTGCTCGCCGCCCGATAACAGCGATAGAGATTGCAGGCGTTTGCCCGGTGGCTGTGCCATGATTTCCAGCCCAGCCTCCAGCGGATCGTCCGATTCTGTCAGTTGTAATTCGGCAGTACCGCCGCCAAACAATGTTTTGAACAGGTCCTTGAAATGATTATTTACTGCGGCAAAGCTGTTCAACAACTGCTCGCGTCCTTGGCGGTTCAGCTTGGAAATGGCTGACCTCAGCTTGTCGATGGCGGCGATTAGATCATCGCGCTCAGCTTCCATTGACGTAATCCGCGTGGCGACCTCTTCCATTTCGGTTTCAGCGCGCAGATTAACGGGCCCGATGGTGTCGCGCTCACGAAATAAGCGCTGTACACGCTCTTCTAGAACATGCAGAACGTCAAGGGTGCTGGCATCTTTGATTTCGGCCAACTCGCCAAGCGCATCGGGCGTGCAGTTCAGTTTTTCGACAATTTGCTCGTGAATGACGCGCCGGCTTTCTTCGGCAAGTTCGCGCGTACCTTCGGCGCGGATTAACCGCTCGCGTGCTTCGGCAAGGACACTGTCGGCGGTGCGCTGGTCAGCTTCTGCCGCAGCCAGCAGTGCCTCGGCGTTGCGCAGTGCATCCCCTGCTTTTTGCCGCGCTGTCTCGGCGCTATCAAGCTGGTCGCCAAGCGCCAGACGTTGCTTGGCAATGTCGTCGGGTTTGGCTGAAAGGCGGGTCTTTTCGGTTTCACCTTCGGCCAACCTTGTCTGCATCTGGGTGACGCGTTGGGCAGCCCCGGATAAGCGTTTTTGCCATTGCGCCATTTCGGCGTTGGCGGTTGTCATTCGTTCATTCGCACTGCGCAGTGTCTCGCCAAAGCGCGCTTCGGACTGCATCGCATCGCCTAGTTTTCCGCGGGCGGTCTCGGCGCTTATGCGCGCTTCGGTTTCGCGTGCCTGCAAAGCATTATCGTCACCTAGTGCGGCGGCTTCGGCCTCGGCGCTGCCCAGATCGTCACCCAGAGTGGCGGCAGTGGCGCGAAGTTCTTCTGCGCGCTCTTGTGCTGTTGTAAGGCGTAGCCGTGCGGTCTCATCACTCCGGCGGGCGGCGGCTAATTCGCTTTCAGCTTCACTGGCGGCGAGGCGTGCGGCGCTTTGCTCGTTTCGCGCGGCGGTCAGCGCGGCGGCGGCGGTGTCTGCCAGATCAGCAAGCCGCGCATCCTCGATATTGGCTTTGGCAAACTCACCCTCCAGAATTTCGAGGCGTTGGCGCTGCCTAATACGCTCAGCACTGCTGTCTTGGGCGTCGGTGCGTCGCGTAAATCCATCCCAGCGCCATAGTCCGCCTTCCCGCGTGGTAAGCGCCTGACCGGGGCGAAGGCGGGGCTGTAATTTCTGTGCTGTGTCGGCATCAGCGGCAATTCCGACCCCGGCCAGTGTGGCGGCAAGTTCAGGCGCACCAGATACAAAATCTGCCAGGGGCAAGGTGCCTTCAGGCGGCACTAGCCCGGCAAGAGTATCATCTCCAGATTGGGTGCCATCGATGGTGCGCCAAAAACTGGTCTGGCCCGACCCTGCAGGTGATGCCAGTTCTTCGGCAAGATATGCGGTGAGTGCCTGTTCCATATCTCCCGTTACGGTCAGGCAATCGGCAATCGGCACGTCGGCGCTGCCATCGGGCGCTGCCAGAAGATAGCTCAACGCGTCAATTTCGGCTTGCAGGCGGGTAGACAGGGTGCTTGCTTCGCGCTGAATATTTACCGCGTTTTCGCTTGATTGCTGTTGGCTATTAAGGGCGCCTTCGGAGGCATCCAACCGGTCACGGGCCGCTTGCCACCTGGCCTCGGTTTTTGTCAGGGCGGCGGCGGTATCGCTGGTGGCGGTGGTCATCTCATCCAGTGAAATAGCGGCCAACGCGGCGCCAGCAGATTGTATTCGCGATTGTAGATCGGTGATTCGCCCGCCTAATGCTGATCGGGTGGCGGCAGCTGCCCGGGCGCGTCCGGCGGCATCGGCAAGTGCAGCATCGGCGGCATCGGATTCGGCGCGCGCTGCTGCCAGTTCGGCCTTTGCCGCCTCTTGTTCGGGAACGGCGGTGTTAATAGCGTCCTGCAATGTTGCTGTCTCGCTGGTCAGCCTTTCGACCGCGGCATCGGCATCGGCGCGCAAACTTGCCTCACGGGCGATGTCCTCGGCGATGCGCGATTGTTGGGTGGTAACACGCTTCAGCGCATCCTGTATCCGTACCTCTTCACGGTCTAGCTCGTCACGGCCAATAGTCAGGCGTTGATACTCGGCGGCTCTGGCAATCTCGGTCTCCCGCAGCGGCGGCAAGGCGGCAGCGTGTTCGGCGCGTAGGGTGGCGCAGGCAGCAGCGGCTTCGGTCTTTTCGGCAGCGACCAGCCGGTCATTACGCAACGCCTCATCGGCCTCAACCAGATTGGCCTGTGCACGCACCCAGCGCGCCAGAAAAAGCTGTGCCTCGGCTTTGCGGATACGATCTGCGACCGAGCGATAACGGCTGGCTTGACGCGCCTGTTTGCGAAGTGAGTCGCGCTGTTCGATCAGGCCGGCGATAACATCATCCAGCCTTTCAAGATTGGTCTCGGCGCCGCGAAGCCTAAGTTCAGCCTCATGTCGGCGGGCATGTAGGCCGCGAATGTTTGCGGCTTCTTCCAACAGCGTGCGTCGGTCGGTTGGCCGCGCTCCGACAATGGCCCCGATGCGCCCCTGCGAGACGATACCGCTTGAGCGCGCGCCGGTTGCCGAATCAGCAAACAAAAGCTGCACATCCTTGGCCCGGGCGGGTTTGGCGTTGACGAAATAGCTGCTGCCCTTGCCGCGTTCAATCTTGCGGGTGATCTCCAGCTCTTCATCATCGTTAAATTCGCTTGGCGCGCTGCGGTCGGTATTATCGAGCCGCAAGGTGATTTCGGCCAGATTTCGGGCTGGCCGCATATCCGTTCCGGCAAAGATCACATCATCCATTTCGCCGCCGCGCATCTGGCGGGCGTTGCTTTCACCCATAACCCAGCGCAGGCCCTCGACGATATTGGATTTGCCGCACCCGTTTGGTCCGACGATGCCGGTAAGGCCAGATTCGATCTCAACCTCTGCACTTTCCGCAAAGGATTTGAAACCGGCCATTTTCAGGGTTCGAAAAATCACGACCGGCTACCGATTCCATTCTACCAATGAGGCATTGATTTCATTGGAAAGCTTCCCCGATTCTGATCCCCCCGACTCGGATCCCCCCG
>JAACDV010000029.1 GCA_009936825.1 Bacteroidota bacterium
CTCGACAATTCCGGCACCTTCACTGCCCAGAATAAGATCGCTTTCAACCGGCCATGGATAGGCCCCGCTGCGGATATAAATATCAATAAAATTAATACCAATCGCCTGATGCCGAATGACAACCTCACCTGCTGCAGGCTGGATTTCGCCAATCTCAACGCGCTGAATAACCTCAACTCCGCCCGGACAGCTCGCTGCCATAGCATATCCAGCTGAGCTTGCTGTCATGACGCCGGTTTCCTCACCAATTCTATCGGTCATATCTCTCTCCGTTTTTATTTGCCGGAATTTCTGGGCTATCTTTACCTTATGGGAATTACCTAATGGGCATTACCTTATGGGCCTATCATTATAATCATGCTATCCCAACTGTTGATTGGCACCGTTATCCTAGGAAAAAGTGAATGCTCTCAGATATGACAATTGATCTAAGTTTTGATGCTGCCGTAGAACGCGATTCTAGCGACGTACTAGCGCGGCATCGGGCCAAATTCTCCCTTCCCGAAGATGTTATTTATCTGGATGGAAATTCGCTTGGGGTACTGCCGGTTGCTGTTGGCGAGCGTATAAGCCGCGCTGTTGATGCCGAATGGGGACAGGGTCTAATCCGCAGCTGGAACAGCGCGGGTTGGACGGATTTGCCGGGTACAATCGGAGCAAAAATTGCCCGTCTTGTTGGCGCCGATCCTGATTGCCTGATTGTTGCCGACAGCACTTCGATCAATCTGTTCAAGGTAATTTCAGCGGCGCTGTCCCTTCGCGCTGACCGCACAAAGATTGTCACCGAAGCAGCTAATTTTCCAACTGACAATTATATCGCCGAGGGTGTGATCAAACAATGCGGTGATCGCCACCAGCTGGTTCATGTTGCATCACCCGCTGATATTCCGGCAGCGCTGGATGATGATGTGGCGATATTGATGCTGACGCACGTTAATTTTCGTGATGGAAGGATGCATGACATGGCGGCGCTGACCGAGGCCGCCCATGATTGCGGGGCGCTGGTAATCTGGGATTTGGCACATTCGGCAGGCGCCATGCCAGTTGATTTGGCAGGATGTGACGTCGATTTTGCTGTTGGTTGCGGCTATAAATATTTGAATGGAGGGCCGGGCGCTCCGGCTTTTCTGTATGCTGCAAAACGCCATCTTGGGGGCCATCGCCAGCCACTGACAGGCTGGTTTGCGCATAAAAACCCGTTCGCATTCACCCCGCAATACGAAGCGGCAACAGATATTAACCAGTTTTTATGCGGAACGCCGCCGGTACTCAGCCTTGTCGCGCTGGATTGTGCGCTGGACGTGTGGAGCGATGTTGACCTAGCCGCATTGCGGGCAAAGTCTGAGGCGTTGACCGATTATTTCATCGCTCTGGTTGAGGGACGGTGCAACGGGCATGGCTTGACCCTGGTCTCGCCGCGCGATGCCAAGGCGCGCGGCTCACAAGTATCATTCAGCCATCCCGATGCGGGTTATGCAATCGTCAGCGCGCTGATTGCCGAAGGGGTGATCGGGGATTTTCGCGCACCTGATATCCTGCGCTTTGGCTTTACCCCGCTTTACGTTAGCTTTGCTGATGTCTGGAACGCGGTTGACCGGCTTGCTGGTATTCTGGTGGATCGCCGCTGGGACAATCCCGAATTTCATACCCGTAAAAAAGTCACTTAATGACTAGCTCAAAACAATTGCCAGCCGCCTTTGACTGGGGGTTACTTGCCTTTCTCGGTCTGATCTGGGGAACCTCGTTTTTCGGGGTGGAGCTTTCGCTCGACAGTCTACCGCCGTTGTCCATCGCCGCCGGGCGGATTGTCTTTGCCGCGGTGCTGTTGGTCGGCGTTGCCTATGCGATGGGGGACGGGCTTCCTGCTACGGCCACCCCGACTGACCGGCGCATCTGGCTGCATTGCTTTGGCATGGGCATGTTTACCAATGCCATCCCCTTCAGCCTACTGTCGTGGGGACAACAGCTTGTCACATCTGGATTTGCGGGAATTACTATGGCGGTTGTGCCGTTGCTAGTTTTGCCATTGAGCCATTATCTGGTTCCGGGCGAGAGGCTGACGCGCGCAAAAATGGTTGGATTCCTGATCGGGTTTGGTGGCGTTATATTGCTGATTGGCGGCGAAAAACTGTTCACCGGAATGGCCCCGGGGCCGATGATGTTCACCGCCCAACTTGCCTGCGCGTTAGCCAGTTGCTGTTATGCATGCGGATCAATCATCACGCGGCTTTGTCCCCCTGTCAGCACATTGTCGTTCGCTGCCGCTGGCCTGCTGTGTGCGGCTGTGGTGCTGGTACCATTGGCGCTGATAATTGATGGCGTTCCGCAGGCGGTAAGCACAACTTCGATGATGGGCATCTTTTATCTGGGATTGTTCCCGACAGGTCTTGCCACAATTTTGCTGACAATTTTGATCAAACGGGCCGGGCCGCCCTTCTTGTCTTTGGTGAATTATCAGGTGCCGATCTGGGCAGTTTTAATAGGCGTGATTATTCTTGGCGAAGCATTGCCCGGGCATTTTGTGACGGCCCTCATAATTATTTTATGCGGTCTGGCACTGTCTCAATTTTACGATCGCTGGAAGGTGGCCTCTGCCAAATAGCCCACTTTTCGGTAATAGGCACGTAAGACAGATTAAACCGCGTCAAAATCAATGCTGATTTTTTTGGTGAGCGGACGCGCCTGACAAGAAAGAATAAAGCCGCTTTCCATTTCCCAAGGTTCCAGAGAATAATTCGCATCCATCGCGATATCACCCTCGACCAGCTTACACCGGCAGGTGCAACACATTCCGGCCTCGCAAGAAAACGGCATTTCAAGACCGGCGCTCTGCCCTGCGCTCAACACTGTTTGGCTGGCCGGATCCATCGATATCTGCCGGGTAATTCCGTTAATGTGAATAGTCACCTCGCACGCGGCTGCGGCACCA
>JAACDV010000213.1 GCA_009936825.1 Bacteroidota bacterium
AACCGCCTTAGCCAAACCGCCTTAGCCCAACCGACTTAGCCCAACCATATTAGCAGGCATACCAGTTTTACTGCCAGTGACCTCTTCAAATTAAGCGGCATCCTAAGCAAAACCTGCCAGAAAGGCGAGGATAAACCTTCATGCGGATGATCCCCGAACGTCGGATCCTGCTCTATGTTGGCAGCATGATAGGCGGCATCGTCATTGGCACAAAACTGATGTCTGGGCTGATGTCTGGTATGGCGCCGCTTTATGTAACCCTGTCAGCTGGCCTGAAAAGCTTGGGAAGTGAGGTTTTGGCAACGGGTGTAGGGGTGGTGCTTGCTCTGGTTTTGAGCTTTGGGGTTGTGTTGGTTGGTGCATTGCTGCGCGCAAAACTGATGCACCGATTAGGCCATAACTCGCCCCGCACATCAACGGATGAGGCACCCATCACCCCGGCCATCACCCCGGCTATCACCGGGGCTATTATCATGTCCCTATTCCTGTTTGCATGGATGGGGCTTGGCATTGCTGTGGTTATTTTTCAGATGGCTCGCCTGCCGTTGGGGGTGATTAATTTTGGACAGGATGTGCGCCTGACGGGGCAGATTGAGGCGATTGATGGCCGTGCGGATGCGCGTTTGCGGTTTTGGCTTTACGTTACAGAAATTAGGACGGCGCCCAAAGCGCTTGAGACGCACCGTGTTCGTTTGTCTGTTCGCGCCGATGATGATGTTAAGGCTCTAAAAGTAGGTCAGTATGTGCGGCTTCGCGCGCGTTTATATCCGCCGCCCACTCCGGTGCTATTTGGGGCTCCGGATTATGGGCTTCAGGCGTTGGCGCGCGGCATCGTTGCTAGCGGATTTGCGACCAGCCCGATAGAACAGCTTGATGATACTGAAAAGCCGCGTGGCTGGCGGGTTCGTCTGGCGGCATTCAGACAATTGCGCGCCGATGCTATAATGGCGGGAATGTCCAGTCCGGCGGGCGGGGTTGCTGCCGCGCTGCTGATCGGTGACCGGCGCTATGTAAGTGCGGGGACCTATGATCTTTTTCGCGAATCTGGTCTGGCGCATTTGCTGGCAATTTCTGGCCTTCATATGGGATTGCTGTGTTTTGGTGTGATTGCGTTTCTGCGGTGCTGCGCGGCGTTATTTCCCGTTTGGGCCAGCCGCTTTCCTGTTCATAAGGTGGCCGCATGTCTTGGATTGATGGCGGGGTTTGTCTATGTCTGCTTGTCGGGTGCATCGATCAGCGCGGTACGGGCATTTCTGATGGCAGTTCTGATCCTGTTCGCGCTGTTGTCTGACAGGTTGGCGCTAACGCTGCGCAATGTTGCCATTGCCGCCATCGTCATTCTATTTTTTAATCCGGCGGCGTTATATACCGCCGGTTTCCAGCTCTCTTTTGCAGCTACGGCAGCGTTGGTGATGTCGTTTGAAAGACGGCACGGAATAACAGGTCAAAAGGCCGGCCAAGCTAGCGGGTCGATGGGCCGGTTCCGGCGGTGGGCGTGGGGATTAATGCTGGCGTCATTGATTGCCAGCCTTGCAACCTTGCCATTTACCGCGCAGCATTTTGGTGTGGTAGCGCCATGGGGCGTGTTGGCCAATCTGGCTGGTATTCCGCTTACCGCATTATGGATTATGCCGGCTGGGCTCGCCGTTCTGGTAACGCAATTATTGCCATTTCCGGGTTTTATGGCAGATGCCAGCCTGTGGATTATGCAATCTGGAATTGACGTGCTGATCGCGGTTGCCGGATGGTTTGCAGGCTTGCCGTTTTCGCCGGTACGCGTGCCGCCTCCCGGCGCAATAATCATCACCGGATTGGTTGCCATGATGATCATTTTGCTGTCGGTAGAAAGATCAAATGACCCTTCGCCGCGCTATTCCCCCAGCGAGTTACCCAAATTCGGCGTCAAAATTGCCAGTCAGACCGGGGCACGATATTTTACAGGTTCGGCAATGATCCTATCCGGTAGAGCGATGCAACTGGGTATGATTGCCGTGCTTGGTATTACTGGTTTGTTTTGGGTGCTGCGCCCCGCTGTTGACGGTGTGTATTTTGCCGCGCGGACATCGTTTCTTCTGCTTCCCGTTGATAGCGGTGTCCTCAGTGACGAAAAGATTTACAACAGGAACACGCTCCCCACCGGCACTCTTTCAGATAACATGAATGACAAAGCCGAAGTTGAAAAGCCAATCGAAGCAATCGCCATTTCCACTAGGCAAAATCGCAAGCTTTCGGATTTTTACGCCGATAGCGCCCGCCGAATTCTGGCCATTGAAGAGATTTTCGACACAACTAATAACGGGGCAACAAATAACGGGGCAACAAATAACGTTCCGCCCGACACCACGAATGCAGCGCCAAAACTCATTTTGCACCGGAACGGGGTTCGCATTGCCATCGTATCGGACCGTGCAAACCTAAACCTAGCCTGTCATACCGAGGCTGATATGGTTTTGGCCCTGATCCGCGCGCGTTATCCTTGCCGAACCGGAAAACCGCTTTTTACGTTGCGCGGTCTTAACCGCGGACGTTATCTGATTTCGGACTTGTCGCCGGATATTCTGCGCCTACGGAATGCGGAAGGTCAGTATTTTCTAATCAAGCCGGTCAGTTTGCCTTGAACTTCAACCTCATCAGTCTGGAAATACCGTGTCTGATAGCGCGGATTTTCAGCTTGCAGACCAACGCGCCCGGGCTCTTTTAGAAGCGTTTTCAGCGTTGCTTCCTGCTTTTGAATAAGGGCGACAACGATTTCACCGTGATTGGCCGTTGCTGACCGTTCGATTACCACCGTATCCCCATCCAGAATGCCCGCCTCAACCATGGAATCGCCGACAATTTCAAGGGCAAAATGCTCGCCGCGCCCAATCATGCTCGCCGGAACTTCCAGATGCGTGCTGGGATCGCTCAAAGCCTCAATCGGGGTGCCAGCGGCAATCCGGCCAAGAAGCGGAAGGCTGACCGTCTCAGCCGCGTTTACAACCGCCTGACCAATAGTGCTGGTAGCATTGCTGATCGGTTTCACAATTTCGATGGCGCGGGCACGGTTAGCAAGTCGCCGGATATATCCGCGTTCTTCCAAGCCTGAAACCAACCGATGAATACCTGACTTTGAAGCCAACCCCAGCGCGTCACGCATTTCATCAAAAGATGGTGAAACCTCGCTCTTTTCAGCGTGGTCCGTCAAATAGTCGAGAAGTTCTTTCTGCTTTTTGGTGAGCATGCTCTCCCCCAAATTTTATGCCTGTTCCTCTTCTGTTCTATCAATGTTCCCTTTGCGTGTCAACAGGCAGCATTTTGGGGCTCAAATCGGGAACAAAATCGCTTTCCGCCCAGCCAGAAGCTGCCCGCCAGAAGCTGCCCGCCAGACCCTAACCTCAAGACTATAACAGCGGGTCCAGCGGCATCACGGTCACAATGTCTCCGGCTTTGCGGGGTGGGTCAAAGGGCGGGCGGACCACCAACGCGTTCGCCGCGGCATAAACGCTGATCATTGAGCTGTCCTGTTTGGCGGCGGGCGTGACTTCCGCCGTGATTTCGCCCGCAGCAAGACGCGAGGTCAGCGTTGATCGCAGATAATCCTGACGCTGATCATTTTTGCCAAGATCGGTCGTTAGTCGCGCGGCGATGTAGGTCTGCTCAAAGACTGTCCCTGCAAGGCGTGCGATGGCCGGTCGAAGAAAAATATTGGCGCAGACAGCACTAGAAACCGGGTTTCCGGGAAGTCCCAAAAGCGGAATATCATCAATGCGGCCATGGATTAGCGGTTTTCCCGGGCGCATCGCTATCTTCCAGAAATCAAGCCCGGTACCGGCGCTATTAAGATCGCTCGCGACATGATCATAGGTGCCAACCGATGCGCCGCCGGTCGTGGTGATTAAATTAAGGGGCAGGGGGGCAGCGCGGACGCGGTCCAAGATTTCCCCCGGGCTGTCCGGTGCAATTCCCAGATCAACCGGAATGCCGCCGCAGGCCCGCACAAAAGCTGTAAGATATGCAGCGTTTGAAGACACTATCTGGCCTTTTGATGGCGTGGTACCGGGGGCGCATAATTCATCTCCGGTGGACAGAATGCCAATCGTCGGGCGGGCATATACCGAAATTTCGGTATGACCGGCGGAAATGGCCAGCGCAACAGTGCGCGCCGACATGACAGTGCCTGTCTGCAGAATCTGGCTGCCGGCGGTTATATCCAGTCCAGCAGGGCGGATGAACTGGCCCGGGCTAGGTGGCTCGGTGATGATTATGACGGCGCCATCTTCCTCGGAACTGGCATCAACGTCTTCCTGCAAGACGATGGTATCCGCACCATCTGGCACAATTGCGCCGGTAAAGATGCGAACAGCGCCCCCTCTACCGCGCTGATCAGCCGCCTTTAATGTGCCATTCCATGGATGTCCGGCGGCGGATTCGCCAATTCGTGTCAGGTGCGTTCCAGCGGTTGCACAATCTGCGGCGCGAACGGCATAGCCATCCATCGCCGAGACCGGCTCGCTTGGCAAGCTAAGCAAAGATGATAAATCTTTCGCCAACACACGGCCCACAGCATCACCAAGATCGCAGGTCTCAATGCACCCGGGGGCAAGGCCGTGAAGAATGCGCGCACAAGCCTCATCAACGGGTAAAAGCGGCGTTCTGGCGTCAACTGGCCCGCCCTTAACTGGCCCGGCGTTAACTGGCCCGGCGTCAACTGGCCCGGCGTTAACTGACCCGGCGTTAACTGGCCCGGCGTCAACTGGCCCGGCGTTAACTGGCCCGGCGTTAACTGGCCCACCCTTAACTGGC
>JAACDV010000214.1 GCA_009936825.1 Bacteroidota bacterium
AATAGATGCCAGAATATTGCTACAAAAAAAGCCCGCCCCCTGAACAGGAGCCGGGCATTTTATTTTTAAGTCAAAAGACATTCCTATTTGCGGTTAGCAAACAACCGCCGATCTATTCGCGGTTGCCGAACAGCCGCAGGATAAACAGGAACATATTGATGAAATCGAGATACAGGTTCAATGCCCCAAAGATGGATTTCTTGGTCATTACGGAATGACTGTCACTGGCCATATACATAAGCTTGATTTTCTGAGTATCCCAAGCAGTAAGACCGGCAAAGATCAGCACGCCGCCAATTGAGATCACAAAATCCATAGTTGTTGACGCCATAAAGATA
Organism: Bacteroidota bacterium; assembly: GCA_009936825.1. Next base: position 339 of record JAACDV010000214.1, read on the forward strand.
TTGACCACCGACGCGATGATCAGGCCAAACAGACCGATCATCATGAACGATCCCATCGCCGACAGGCTGCGCTTTGTGGAATAACCATAAAGGCTGAGACCGGCAAAAGCACCCGCAGTGATAAAAAAGGCGCGGGCAACACTGGCGCCTGTATAGACCAATAAGACAGATGACAGTGACAGCCCCATCAGCGCGCTAAACAGATAGAACATGTTGCGCGCCTTTGATGCGGACATGGCCTGCATGCGTGCGGACAGCCAGAAAACCATGCCAAGAGGGGCCAGCATAACCACCCATTTGAGAGGAGAGCCATAGACAAGCTGAGCAAAACCACCAACATTCAGCGCTGCCCACTTTGTCGCATAAGCGAAAAAGCCGGTCAGCAGCAAAGCTGTTGTCATATGGTTATAGACACCAAGCATGTAGGACCGCAGGCCAAGATCAACTTGTGATGCTTCGGCAGCGGCGGTGTTCATAAAGCGATTATCAGCCATTTTTTTACTCCCTGATCGAATATCTGGTGATTAGAATGTAGTCTCGGCAGCGTTTGTTTACAAGGCATTCAAACCCAATCGTGCAACAAAGCGCTTGTGCCTAAAAAATTATCGTAAATGGTCATCAGCGTTCCGTTGGTCTCATATTTTTACGGTCGGTTTTTAGGGTCGGGCGGTGGCAGTTCCGGTGCGCTCGCCCTTTTCGCGCTCTGACGCTGATTTCAACTGCCCGCAAGCGGCCAGAATATCCCGTCCACGCGGCTTTCGCACTGGGGACGCATAGCCAGCCTTCAAAACCTTTGTCGCAAATGCCTCAATCCGCTCATCATTCGAGCAGACATAAGGACTGCCGGGCCATGGGTTGAACGGGATTAGATTGATTTTCGACGGAATGCCTTTGATTAGCTTTAATAACGCGGCACAATCGGCGTCGCTGTCATTCACCCCGTCCAGCATCACATATTCCCAGGTAATTCGGCGTGCATTCGACAGACCGGGATAGGTGCGGCAGGCCTCAATCAGCTTGGCCAGATTATATTTGCGGTTGATCGGCACTAACTCATCGCGAAGCTCGTCACGGACCGCATGAAGCGAAATCGCCAGATTAACGCCGAGTTCTTCTCCGGCGCGCTCAATTTCCGGCACCACTCCAGATGTCGATAGCGTAATCCGGCGCTTTGAGATACCAACGCCCTCGCCGCTCATTATGATCTTCATTGCCTTGGCGACATTCTCGTAATTGAACAGCGGCTCACCCATTCCCATCAAAACGATGTTGGTCAAGCGGCGTTCAGGCTTGGCAGCAGGCCAATCGCCAAGCTCATCCATTGCCAGCAACACCTGTCCACAAATCTCTCCTGCGGTAAGGTTGCGGACCAGCTTTTGCGTTCCGGTATGACAAAAACTGCAAGTCAGCGTGCACCCGACCTGCGATGAGATACATAACGTGCCGCGATCCTTTTCCGGAATATAGACGGTCTCGGCCTCATGCCCGTCGGGAAACCGCAGCAACCATTTGATTGTACCATCGCTGGATTGCATTCGCCGGGTCACGGCAGGCCGGTCAAGCTGGAACATCGCGGCGAATTGCTCGCGCACCGGCTTGCCAAGATCGCTCATCTCTTCAAAGGACGTCAGCCCGTGCCGCCAGACCCAACGCCACAGCTGGCGCGCGCGAAATTTTGGCAAACCAGCCTCAACGATGACAGCCTCAAGCCCGGCCTGATCCAGATCAAGCAGCGAGCGCCTAGGGGCAGACACATCCCGCTCAATTTCGGCTAGGGCCATACTCATTCAGCTAATTCCACCTGATTAATTTTTTTGATTACCCCTTAAGGCTGGGGACCCTTGTAAAGGCTGGACCTAGTTGCAGGTCTTGTCGATCAAATTCTTGGTTTTGGTAAAGCCCGCAAGCGAATAGCTATCCGTTGTAACGGTACCGCGACTGGACGTTCCGACAACGGTCATTGCCCGGCCCCGTTTCATCGCGCGGATCATCGCGATATCATCCTCTTCACTTTCGGCATAGGCACGGCCTTCGATGGTGAACAGGGTAAAAGTCTTGGAGTCAATTTTAACCTTCACTTCGGAATGTTTTTTATGCTTATAGCCGGCGGCAAACTGCACAACATTGCGCTCGGTTTTATCCGGGCCGTGCGAGACGAAAACGCGAACTTCACCGCGATTTTCAGGATCGTATTTGCCGGTTGATTTCGTTGGCAATGAGCTGACAAAACAGGTCCGCCCCCGATCACCGTCAATCAGGAACGCTTCCCAGTCTTTTTCAGAAAGTATGCGCGATGTCTCGGCCGCCAATGCGCCCGAAGCGTGACTAAAAATCGCAAAGCCTGTCAGAACTACCACAAAGAATTTATGCATCATATTCATCGCCTGATCGTCGCCTTCTCTCGTCGATTTAATTTTCTTCTCGATTTAATCATAACATTTTTGCTACGCGCACCCAGGCCACTATTCCAGCCTGGGCATCTACTGCATGTTCCGTGCCGCATCCACATCACGACCGGGCCAATCTAGAGGCCAAGTATAAAATCTAGATCCACATCCGGCACCTGACGAGACCTACCAGTTCAACCGAACTTCATGGCAAAATTATGCCGTGTCCATCAACCCGACACCAATGGCCGCAATGTATGTCATGAAGCATGTTGATGCAAAGAATTTTGGGTCACTGAGGCAACTATCCTAAATTATCTAAAATTGAGCTTGAAAAATCACCCTTTTGAAGCTGTTTTCCGGCGCGCCTCTGTGCGGGCTAGCAGCATTTCGACTTTCGGCAAAATGCGTCGCACGATCTCAGAAATACCGGCGACATTGGGGTGAAGACCGTCGGCCAGATTTAACGCCGGGTCCATCGCCACACCCTCAAGAAAGAAGGGATAGTACTCAATATTCCGCGCCGCCGCCAAATCGGGATAAATTCTATCAAATTCTTTCACAAAATCATCACCAAGATTACGCGGCGCCAGCATTCCGGCAAGAAGCACATCGATCCCACGCTGATCAAGCCCATCAACAATCGCGGCAAGATTGGCGCGCGTAACATTCGGGTCCAGACCCCGCAGCATATCATTTCCGCCAAGAACAATAATCACTGCATCAGGTTTTTCGGCAAGCGACCAGTCCAAGCGCGCCAACCCGCCCGCCGTTGTGTCACCTGAAACCCCCGCATTCAGGGTTTCGACATCATGACCAGATGCAGCCAGCGCCCGACCCAGCGCATCGGGGAATGACTGTCCTGACGGTAATCCGTAACCCGCAACCAACGAATCCCCCAACACCATTAGCCGCACTGGTGCTGCCATTGCCGCGTTAATGGTGATACAGTTTCCAACGAGCAAAAGACCCGCCGCCAACACTGACAATAGACGCTGTAGAAAAAGAGTGCGGATAGAGTTGATAGCTTTCACAAATACCACCATATAACAGTCACCGAGATGAGCCAATTTTTTAACATCAATTGAGCCAGCCAAACCAAACACCATTAGATCAGAGACCGTTGCCAAAAGACCGCCGGTATGAGATAGGACGCAAAACGGCGAGTGTCCAGATACGCGTCAAAATTCACCCCCCAACGCACCTTTAGCCAAGGTGCAAATCTAGCCACAATTCACATGTAGGCTAAATTTACATTTAGCAGGTAGTCCATTTATGTCCGATCACCACCAAATAGTCTCATCAGCATCGTCAGCCGCCGATAGCAAGGCGGCGCAAGACAGCTCGGCCAGTGCTGTTATCAGGCTTGACAATGCTGAGTTATCGCTTGCCAGTGCCGAGGCGATGGTTGATATCCTGCGCGGAATTTCGCTAACGATTAACGGCGGTGAGAGTGTTGGCGTATTAGGGCCGAGCGGGGCCGGCAAAACAAGCCTGCTGATGATTATGGCCGGACTGGAAAGTCTGACCGGTGGCAGCATTCATCTTGCCGGATCAGACATCACCCGCATGCCCGAAGATGCCCTGGCAGCATTGCGCCGCGATCAGGTTGGTATTGTGTTTCAGGCGTTTCGGTTGATCCCGTCAATGACCGCATTGCAGAATGTGGCGATCCCGTTAGAACTGGCTGGACGGCGCGATGCCGATGAGGTGGCCACCGCCGCGCTGCAGTCAGTTGGCCTTGGGCACCGGATCACACATCTTCCGGATCAGCTGTCCGGCGGTGAGCAACAGCGGGTTGCCATTGCCCGTGCCATTGCCCCGCGTCCTCGAATTCTGCTTGCCGATGAGCCAACCGGAAATCTTGACAGTGGTACCAGTGAAAAAGTCATTGCCACATTGTTTGACGCCGCCAAAAGCGCTGGAGCCGCCCTTGTTCTGGTAACGCATGATGCCGCGTTGGCTGAACGGTGCTCGCGCGTTATAACGATTGAGGATGGGCAGATCGTTAGCGATCGTCCGGCAAAAAGCTGATGCAAGAAGCACCAGCCAAGGGCACCGCAAAAATTGACCCCGCTAATTCTGGCCAATCTAATGATTCTGGGCAAACTAATGATTCTGGACAAACTGGCAATTCAGGACAGGTTGGTGATTCCGGCTGGGCACTAGCCTTGCGGTTGGCACGCCGTGAAATCCGGGGATCGGTAGCGCGTTTTCGCGTCTTTCTGGGAGCATTAATGCTGGGCGTTGCTGCAATTGGCACGGTCGGATCAGTAGCCGAAGCGATGCGTGATGGCATTGCAGGAAACGCACGCACCCTGCTTGGCGGCGATATTGAGCTTCGGTCATTGTATTTACCGCCGCCAGCGCCGGTGGTGGACCTCGCCAAAAGCTATGGGGAGTTGTCAAACACCTTGCAGTTGAGGGCGATGTTGCATGCGGGAGGGGCCCGTAAACTGGTCTCGCTGAAAGCTGTCGATGCGCGCTGGCCATTGGTTGGCACGGCTGAAATCGGGTCTGGAGGCACGCTGCAACCGGCAATTGCCACCGGCGATATTCTGGTTGATGCCCAGTTGATGCGGGCGATGGACCTTAAGGTTGGCGATACGGTCCGCATTGGCGAAGCCAATCTCATCATCGGCGATACCTTGGTCTACGAGCCGGACAGATCGGTGAGCCTAATTACATTTGGACCACGGGTTTTGATGTCCACCGCCACCCTCACGACAACGGGTTTGCTGCAACCGGGGGCAATGGTTACACACCGTATGCGGGTTCTGGTTGATACGCAAGAAGGTGGTCGAAGCCGCCGTGAGACCGCTGTCGAGGCTTTGAAAACCGCTACCTCTGACGGGTTTGTCCGGGTTCGCAGTCTGGTTGATGCCGCGCCCGGTTTTGATGTGTTTATCAACCGCACCGAGGTGTTTCTGGTGCTTGTCGGATTGACTGCGTTGTTGATCGGCGGACTGGGCGTTGCCGGTGCTGTTCGGGCCTGGATTGGTAGCCGGATGCCGGTTATTGCTACACTGAAATGCCTTGGCGCGCCTGCCAGGCTGATCTTTCGTGTTTATCTTTTGCAAGTCATGCTGATTGCTGGGCTGGGTGTTCTGATCGGGGTGGGGGTTGCTATCATTGCACCAATTTTTGCCATTGATCTTCTTTCGGAATATGTGACCGTACCGATTGCCGTTTCGATCTATCCGGCGCCGTTGGCCATCGCGGCCAGTTTTGGCATTGTTACGTCCTTTTTGTTTGCCCTGTGGCCCCTTGCCAAAGCCGAAGAAGTGCGCGCCGCAAATCTGTTCCGACGGCTGAACACAATTCCAGCCGGCCATCCAAAACCCAAATATATCCTAGCTGCGATCGCCGCATTGGCAGTGCTGGTTATGCTGGCCTTTCTGGCGACGCGCGACTTGCTACTGACATTCAGTTTTATTGGCGGATCAATGGCGGCGATTGTGCTTCTTGCCGGTTTGGGCGAGGTGTTGTTAATTGTTCTTCGCCGCCTTCCTGCACCGCGCTATGTTCCGGCCCGCCTTGCTTTATCGGCTATCACCCGCCCGGGCTCACCGGTGCGCGCTGTGGTTATTGCCTTTGGATTAGGGCTATCGGTTCTGGTAACGGTGTCGCTGGCGCAAACCAATATCGGACGCCAACTCGACAACCGTGTCGCCGAAGAAGCGCCAGCATGGTTTTTTATTGATATTCAGCCAAACCAGATCGACCAGTTCATGCAAGTGGCAGGTGATACGGATGGCATCAGCCGCATTGGCAAAACGCCGATGCTGCGCGCCCGCGTTACCCAACTTGGCGGAAAAACGGCAGATGAATTTGCTGCTGAACACCCATCTTCATGGGTGCTTCGCGGAGACCGGGCCCTAACATGGTCGGCAACTCCGCCGGAAACCGGCGAGATTGTTGCCGGTCAATGGTGGCCAGCCAATTATTCCGGCCCACCCCTTGCCTCGATGAGCGAGGAAGAAGCGGTTGAGCTTGGCGTTTGGATTGGCGACCGTGTCAGCTTTAACGTGCTGGGCCGCCCCGTTGAGGCTGAGATTGTCAATATCCGCAAAGTTGACTGGGAAAGCTTTAGCATCAATTTCGTTTTTGTTCTGACGCCGGGTGTTCTGGAAGCCGCCCCGCATAGCTGGATGGCAACAACCCACGCCGACAATGAAGAGGCCGCCATCGAAGTTGAGCGCAATGTCGCCAATGCGTTTGCCAATATTTCGGCGATTTCAGTTCGAGAGGCTGTCGGCACAGCCCAACGAGTCATCGGTCTTCTTGGCGCAGCTGTCCAGATGACGGCGCTGGTAACGATGATAGCCGGTATCGCGGTTCTGGCGGGCACTATTGCCAGCACCGAGGCCCAGCGTCTGGCAGATTCGATTATTTTGAAAGTACTGGGTGCGACGCGGGCCTCCATCACCATCGCATGGTTTCTGGAATATGCGCTGCTTGGCGTTATGGCTGCCATTGCGGCTGCTATTATCGGCAGCATTGCCAGCTGGGCGCTAATCGTTCAATTCCTTGGCTCGGACTTTACCTTTGATTTTGCAATTGTCCTGCTGACAACTATGGCGGGGGCTGCGGCGACGGCATTATTGGGGCTGGCGGGCGCAGCGCGAACAATTGGCCGCAAGCCTGCCCCCCTTCTTCGTGAAACCTAAAAATGCCCCCGCTAAAAAACACGCAAAAAATACACTAATCGGGGCCATTCCTATTGAATTGACGCCGTAATAATGTCTTTGTTGTAAATATTGTTTTGCAACAAAATGACGTTATTTTTCGGCGCGAGGTATCATGCGTAATTCTGGATTTCGCATTCTTAAAGAAGGTCTGACGGGAAACAAGGGCTGGCAGCCAGCATGGCGCGATGCTGCTCCCAAACCTGCCTACGATTTCGTGGTCATTGGCGGCGGCGGTCATGGGCTGGCGACGGCCTATTATCTGGCCAGCCAGTTTGGCGAAGCTTCAGTTGCAGTTCTGGAAAAAAACTGGATCGGCGGCGGTAATGTTGGACGCAACACCACCATCATCCGGTCAAACTATTTACTGGACGGCAATGTTCCCTTTTATGAATTTTCCCTAAAATTGTGGGAAGGGCTGGAGCAGGATATTAATTATAACGCGATGGTCAGCCAGCGCGGTGTCTATAATCTCTATCATTCGGATGGCCAGCGTGATGCCTATCGCCGCCGCGGTAATGCGATGATACTTCATGGCGCCGATGCCGAACTTTTGGATGCTGACCAGCTTCGTGCAGAATGCCCGTTCCTGAATTATGAAAATGCCCGCTTTCCAATCATGGGAGCGCTGGTTCAACGCCGCGGCGGATCAGTTCGCCATGATGCGGTAGCATGGGGATATGCCAGTGCAGCCAATAAACGCGGTGTCGATATCATCCAGAATTGTGAAGTTACCGGCTTTCGCGTTCAAAATGGCCGCTGCACAGGTGTGGAAACCAGCCGCGGCTTTATCGGGGCGCGCAAGATTGGATGTGCAGTCGCCGGTAACAGCAGCAAGGTGATGCAGGTGGCCGGAATGCGCCTGCCGATCGAGAGCCATGTATTGCAGGCTTTTGTCACTGAAGGATTAAAACCGATTCTGCCCGGGGTAATTACCTACGGTGCCGGACATTTTTATGTCAGCCAGTCGGACAAGGGCGGGTTGGTCTTTGGCGGCGATATTGACGGCTATAATTCTTATGCCCAGCGTGGCAATCTGCCGGTGGTTGAGGATGTCTGCGAGGGCGGAATGTCGATGATGCCAATGATCGGGCGAGCGCGTATGGTGCGCATGTGGGGCGGCATAATGGACATGAGTATGGATGGATCCCCGATCATCGACCGCACGGGTATTGACGGGCTATATTTCAATGGCGGCTGGTGCTATGGCGGGTTTAAAGCAACGCCGGCATCGGGCTGGTGTTTTGCCCATCTGATGGCAACCGGCAGGCCGCACGATACTGCTACCGCCTATCGGTTTGACAGGTTCAGGCGCGGTATGATGATTGATGAAAAGGGGTCGGGCGCACAGCCCAACCTACATTAGGCTGGAGCGCGAAAAATGCTAATCCCGCATCCGATACTTGGTCCCCGCGACGCGCAGGAATTTGTCATTCTTGGCGATGCCAGCCTGATCAACCGTCCTGACTGGACGGCGGCTGACGCGCTCGACAGGTTTTCAGACTATCAGTATCTTCGCGACAATCCGGCCGGAACGCACCGCGAATTATGGTACCATGAAGGCGGAGATCGAAGCTGGCTGGTTGTGACCCGCGATACGGTTACGCATGAAATCATCAAGGTTGAGCTTGCCTCAACAGTGGCGAAGAAATCTTCTACCCGTAAGTTAGGATCGGGCCAATGACACAGGTCAACCGGCTGGATGGTGGTTATATTGACCGCAACACGCCCCTTAGCTTTACCTTTGATGGTCGCCAGTTTGACGGCTTTTCCGGCGATACGCTGGCCTCTGCACTGCTAGCCAACAACGTTCGCCTGATGGGACGTTCGTTCAAATATCACCGTCCGCGCGGACCTATCAGCGCCGGATCTGAAGAGCCGAATGCACTGGTTGAACTTCGTGAAGGTGCGCGCCGTGAGCCCAACATAAAGGCCACTACCGCCGAGCTTTATGACGGGATGATCGCCGCCAGCCAGAACCGGTGGCCCTCGCTTGGCTTTGATCTGATGTCGATCAATGATCATTTCTCGGCTTTTCTGGGGGCGGGTTTCTATTACAAAACATTCATGTGGCTAAAATCCTTTTGGGAGCGCGTTTACGAGCCGATCATCCGGCGTGCAGCCGGTCTTGGTGCGTTGTCCGGCGAGGAAGATCCCGACCTCTACGACCGCGGGTTCCGGCATTGTGATCTGCGGATTATCGGGGCTGGACCAGCCGGCTTAAGCGCGGCGTTAACGGCTGGACGGGCTGGCGCCGAAGTTATTCTGGTCGATGAAGATTTTCGTGCTGGTGGACGGCTGAATTCGGAAACAATTGCGGTTAGTAACATGGCGGGCGCCGAATGGGCCCGGGGCGTAGCTGCTGAGCTTAACAGCATGCAAAATGTCCGGATTATGCCGCGCAGCACGGCGATTGGCACCTTTGATCATGGTGTTTACAGCGTTCTTGAACGTGTTGGCGACCATTTAATTGAGCCAGGAGCAGGCAAACCACGGCAGATTTTATGGCGCGTTTATGCCCGCCGCGCGCTTTTATGTGCAGGGGCTACCGAGCGCATGATCGCCTTTGACAATAATGACCGCCCGGGAATTATTCAGGCCGGTGCGGTGCGATCATATGTAAATCGCTTTGCGGCAACGCCGGCCTCACGCATTGCCATCTTTACTAATAATGATGATGGTCACCGGACAGCAGTTGATCTGGCAGCCGCCGGAATTGATGTGTCGGCAATTATCGATTCGCGCGATGATGCCCCAAAAAACGATGTCGCAGAAGTGTTTGCAGGCAGCGTTGTTAACAATAGTTCCGGCAGGCTGGGTCTGAGCCAGATCAGCCTTCGTTTGGCGGGAGGCCAACATCGCAAGATCGAATGCGGGGCGCTGGCGGTTTCTGGCGGCTGGAACCCGAATGTGCATCTGACCTGCCATCATCGAGGCAGGCCGCAATGGCAAGATGATATTGCCGCCTTTATCCCCGGTGAACACGGCCCGGCAGGCCAGCATGTTGCCGGTGCAGCGCGCGGCATTTTCAGTACGCATGGCGCCCTTGCCGATGGCCAAAACCAAGCTGTGATCGCCCTCACCGAACTGGGCATAAAAGCCGCTGCGCAGAAATTACCCGAGGCCGAAGATCAGCCCGTCAACATTAAGGCGATGTGGCATGTTGGCGGCACCAAACGCGCCTGGCTTGACCAGCAAAATGATGTCACCGTCAAAGACGTCAAGCTGGCGCATATGGAGAATTTTCGTAGCGTTGAGCATATGAAGCGCTATACGACGCTTGGCATGGCTACCGATCAGGGCCGTAACTCAAACGTTCTGGGCCTATCAATTATGGCTGAGATGACCGGCAAAACGATTGCTGAAACGGGAACAACAATCTACCGCCCGCCCTATAGCCCAACGGCCATTGGTGCGTTTGCGGGACGGTCTACCGGCACTGATTTTCGCCCCACACGCCTGACACCATCGCATCATTGGGCCGTCGAACAGGGTGCTGAATTCGTTGAGGTGGGCAGCTGGCTACGCGCGCAATGGTTTCAGAGGGAAGGTGAAACCGAATGGCGGCAAAGCGTTGACCGCGAAGTTCTGGCAACAAGACAATCGGTTGGCGTGTGTGATGTCAGTACGCTTGGCAAAATTGACATTCAAGGAAGCGGCGCGACTGAGCTGATCAATCTGGCCTATAGCAACGGCTTTGCCAAGCTTGCGGTTGGCAAAACACGCTATGGTCTGATGCTGCGCGAAGACGGCATGGTGATGGATGATGGCACCACCGCACGGCTGGGCGAGACGCATTATCTGATGACGACAACAACGGCAAATGCAGTCGGGGTTTATCGTCATCTGGAATTTATTCGCCAATGTCTTCGCCCTGATCTGGATGTTGCCCTGATTTCAGCAACCGATTCATGGGCACAATTTGCCGTTGCCGGGCCAAATTCACGCCGCGTTTTGCAACAGATTATTGATCCGGAATTCGATATCTCAAACGAGGCTTTTCCTTTTATGGCCTGCGGTGATGTAACGGTTTGCGGCGGGCTTGCAGCGCGTTTGTTTCGCATTTCCTTTTCTGGTGAGCTTGGTTATGAAATTGCCGTGCCGTCACGCTATGGCGATGCGATGATCCGCGCCCTGATGCAGGCTGGCGAGCCCTTTGATATCACCCCTTATGGCACCGAGGCACTGGGAGTCATGCGGATCGAAAAGGGGCATGTGACCGGCAGTGAGTTAAACGGAACAATTACCGCGCGTAATCTTGGCATGGGAAAGATGGTGTCCGGGGTAAAAGACAGCATCGGTGCGGTTCTGGCAGGACGCGAAGCGCTGGTCGCTGAAGACGGATTGCGGCTGGTTGGGCTGCGTGCGATTGATGAGAACGGAACCATTACCTCCGGATCACATCTGTTTGCCGACGACGCGCCAGTTGTTAGCGCGCATGATCAGGGCTATGTCACCTCGGCATGCTATTCGCCGCATCTTGGCAGCTCTATCGCGCTTGGTTTTATCCGGCACGGGGCACAGCGTTATGGCGAAATTATTCAGGCGCGCAACCCACTGGAAGGGCGGTCAGCACGCGCCGAAATTGTCAGCCCACATTTCATCGATCCCGAAGGAGGGCGGCTCCGTGATTAAGCTTACCACAACCACGCCGCTGGGTGGAACGGTAGCAAGAGACGATCAGATTGGCACATTGCGGATAACCGAATGGCCGAATACCGCACTGGCGTCTGTTACAATGCGGAAGGGGAAAAGTGTGACTTTCCGACGCGCGGCACTGGATGCATTCGGAGCTGAACCCCCAGCCGGCGGTGCAGGGATGCTTTTGGGCGCCGGTAGTGCTAGCGATCATATAGCGGTGATCTGGATGGGGCCTGACCAGTATCTTGTCGAGACAGAAATCGAGGCGGAGCAAAACGCATCCATCAGCCTTGCCAGCAGACTGGCCGAAAGGTTTGCCCAGAGCGCGTCAATCACCGATCAATCTGATGCGTGGGTGCGATTTGACATCGAAGGGGATGATTGTGTTGCCATGTTGGAGCGTCTGAGCGCCGCCGATAGCCGCACCATGAAAACATGTGACGCGGTAAGAACACCTATCCATCATATGGGGTGCATTCTTGTTTGCCGCGCCACCAAAACCAGATTTTCTATCTTTGGTCCGCGCTCTTCAGCACTGTCACTTCATCATGCGCTGACCAGCGCCGCCGCTTCCTTATAAAGGCCGCTTCCTTGCATAAGTGCCGCCTAGAACAGACCTTCAATCTCACCATCCTGATTTAGATAGATGGCCTCAGCGGCTGGGGTCCTAGGCAAGCCCGGCATCGTCATAATCTCGCCACAGATAACAACAACAAAGCCGGCGCCCGCTGCAAGCCGAACTTCACGAACCGGAACCGAATGCCCCGTCGGCGCACCGCGCAGGCCAGGATCAGTGCTAAAACTATATTGCGTTTTGGCCATGCAGACCGGCAGATTGCCAAAGCCCTGTTCTTGCCAATTGCTCAATTGATCACGAATTTTCTTGTCTGCCAGAACCTCGTCTGCACGGTAGATGCGCTTGGCGATTGTTTCGATCTTCTCGAACAGCGGCATTTCATCGGGATAGATTGGCGCAAAATTGCTCATGTCGGAATCGGCAATCTCGGCAACGCGTTCAGCCAGCGCCTTTGATCCCGCGGACCCAAGCTCCCAGTGTGTTGAAATGATGGCTTCGCTTCCTTGCTGGGTTACATATGCCTGTAATGCGGCAACTTCGGCCTCGGTATCACCGGTAAAATGATTCACCGCAACGACAACTGGAACACCAAATGACTTTAGATTTTCAATATGACGACCAAGATTTGGACAGCCAGCCTGAACGGCATCAACATTTTCCTTGCCAAGATCAGCCCGTGCCACCCCGCCATTCATCTTCATCGCACGAACCGTTGCAACAAGCACGACAACGCTGGGGGACAGGCCTGCCTTGCGGCACTTAATATTCAGGAACTTCTCTGCCCCGAGGTCGGCTCCGAATCCAGCCTCAGTCACAACATAATCGGACAATTTCAGCGCAGTTTGCGTCGCAATGACAGAATTACAACCATGCGCGATATTGGCGAAAGGGCCGCCATGAACAAAGGCCGGGTTGTTTTCCAAAGTCTGTACCAGATTGGGCTGTAATGCCTGCGTCAACAAAACAGTCATCGCACCATCAGCCTTCAAATCACGGCAAAAAACTGGCGAGCGATCACGGCGATAGGCAACGATAATATCGCCCAGACGGTGGCGAAGGTCTTCAAGATTGGTGGCAAGGCACAAAATCGCCATGACTTCCGAGGCGACAGTGATATCAAACCCCGACTGCCGCGGAAATCCGTTTGAAACGCCGCCAAGGCTGGTCACGATATCACGAAGCGCCCGGTCATTCATGTCAACAACACGGCGCCAGGTCACCCGCCGCTGGTCGATATCCAGCTCGTTGCCCCAGTAAATGTGATTGTCGATCATCGCCGACAACAGATTATGCGCCGATGTAATTGCATGAAAATCGCCGGTAAAATGCAGGTTCATGTCTTCCATCGGAACAACCTGCGCATAGCCGCCGCCCGCAGCCCCGCCCTTCATGCCAAAGCACGGGCCGAGTGATGCCTCACGGATACAAACCGACGCCTGCTTGCCAATCGCGTTCAGCCCGTCAACCAGACCGACAGTTGTCGTGGTCTTGCCTTCGCCCGCCGGGGTGGGGTTAATAGCGGTTACCAAAATCAGCTTGCCGTCTTTCTTTCCGGCTTGCGCGGCAATAAATTGGGCTGAAATTTTGGCCTTGTCATGACCAAAAGGAACAAGATCTTGGGCAGAGATGCCAAGCTTTGCACCGATATCCTGAATGGGCTGTTTGCTGGCAGCGCGGGCAATTTCAATATCTGACTTATGGCTCATTTGAGGAATCCCTGGTTATTTCAAGCAAGATTTCATTTGGAATTTTGTACGGAATTTCAGATAGGATTTCAGACAGAAGTTCATGCGAGCTTACAAAGCTGAATTACCTGTCATTCCAAGATCGCGATGTTCCAACATCGCCGCAAAACGACTTGGATGCGGTGCGGACAGCGCTATGACTTAGGGTGCACAATAATCGCCTTATATCAGGAACAAACTTCATTTACAGTCGAATTCGCGGTGTAAGGTAAAAAATCTGCGTTGCGGGGAGGCATCTGATGGGCTATCACAACGGCCATGAAAAAAGATTCAGTCAAAAAAGTCGTCCTCGCCTATTCGGGCGGGCTTGATACCTCGGTCATCCTGCGCTGGTTGCAGGATGAGTATAATGCCGAAGTCGTTACCTTTACTGCCGATATCGGGCAAGGCGAGGAGGTCGAGCCGGCGCGCGCCAAAGCCGAAATGATGGGCATTCGTGAAATCTTCATTGAGGATTTGCGTGAGGAATTTGTGCGCGACTATGTGTTCCCGATGTTCAGAGCAAACCCGCTATATGAGGGTGTCTATCTTCTGGGCACATCCATTGCGCGGCCCCTGATTGCCAAACGCCAGATTGAAATTGCGCGCGATGTAGGCGCTGATGCGGTTTCGCACGGTGCCACAGGCAAGGGCAATGATCAGGTTCGCTTTGAGCTGGCCTATTATGCGCTGCAACCTGATATCAAGGTGATTGCGCCCTGGCGAGAATGGGATCTTGGATCACGCACCAAGCTGATAGAATATGCCGAGCAGAATCAAATTCCAATCCCACGTGACAAACGCGGTGAGGCACCGTTCAGTGTCGATGCGAATCTTTTGCACATCTCGGCTGAAGGTAAAGTTCTGGAAGACCCGTGGGTGGCACCCGAAGAATATATCTTCTCTCGCAGCGTTTCGCCTGAGGATGCACCGGACAAGCCCACCGAAATTGAAATTAGCTTCGAAGCTGGCGATCCGATAGCGATCGACGGAGTGGCAATGAGCCCTGCTACCTTGCTGACCCGGCTGAACGAGCTTGGCGGGGAAAACGGTATTGGCCGCGTCGATCTGGTGGAAAACCGGTTCGTTGGAATGAAATCCCGCGGCGTTTATGAAACCCCTGGCGGCAGCATTTTGCTGACTGCGCGCCGGGCGATGGAATCGATCACCCTTGATCGTGGTGCAGCGCATCAAAAAGACGAGCTGATGCCCCGTTATGCCGAGCTGGTTTATAATGGTTTTTGGTTTTCGCCAGAGCGTGAAATGCTGCAGGCCGCCATTGACAGTTGCCGCGATGCAGTGCGCGGTGTCGTGCGCATCAAGCTGTATAAGGGCAATGTGATTGTCACCGGGCGCAAATCACCAAACTCACTTTACAGCGCTGATCTCGTCACTTTTGAAGAAGGTGCGGTTGATTATGATCACGCCGATGCGCACGGATTTATCCGGCTAAACGCACTACGACTTCGCGTCGCCAAGATGGTTGGCGATAATAATCCAGACAAAACAGACTAAACCGGCGCCCCCGACTGGGCTCAAAAAGATTGAACCCCGCTCGGAGCTGGGACCTATACAACATGGAAACCCAATCGGAAATGGGGCCTATTAAGAATCATCACAGGTGTCGCCGACGCTGCCATCCAGATTGACTTGCTTCAACACAACGCTGCCCATCGGTGCGTTGGCAAACCCTGATGAACGTAGACCGGTCTCACAGTCCTTAACATAAGATACGACATATTTCGGGTTGCCGTTGCTGTGAGCACGAAACTCGGTCACTGTCTCGCTGTTAAAAACGATGACACCCAGTACAAGCAATACTGCTGTTCCCATGATTAATTCCTTTCCTAATTAACGGATGATGAGAAAATACCCATCTTTGGGCGTTATATTACGTCAGTTAGTTTTTTTTATGACTGCAATACGTCGGGAAAAGGGCATTTTTCTCAAATTACCGCTTTTGAGACATGAAAAAATCCCTGCCCATAATAATATGGACAGGGATGTTATGGGAGTGGCCTGAATTTTCAGATCAAATATTGTATCAGGCTAGAGTTGCGCAGCAACAAATTCCCAATTCACCAAATTATCGAGGAAGTTCGAAAGATAATCCGGCCGCTTGTTGCGGAAATCAATGTAGTAGGAATGTTCCCACACATCGCATCCCAAAAGCGCGGTCTGACCAAAACAAAGCGGGTTCACACCATTTTCGGTCTTTGTTACTTGCAATCCGCCATCGGCGTTTTTAACCAGCCAACACCAGCCCGAACCGAACTGACCTGCACCAGCGGCTTTGAATTCATCCTTGAACGCGTCAACGCTTTCAAAGCTTTCCTTGATTGCCTGTTCCAGCTCTGGCGGCATGGCAGAATTACCCGCGCTCATCATTTGCCAGAACATCGTGTGGTTCCAATGCTGTGATGCATTGTTGAAGATACCGTTTTGAGCAACCGAGCCTGCTGCATAGGTGCCAGTGATAATATCTTCGAGAGACTTGCCCTCCCATTCGGTACCAGCAATCAGATTATTGCCATTCACGACATATGCGTTGTGGTGCAGGTCGTGATGATACTCCATGGTTTCAGCACTCATGCCCAACGCTGCAAGCGCATCGTGAGAATAAGGAAGATCCGGAAGAGTGAATGCCATGTAAGCCTCCAAAAGTTTAATTAATGTCTTATGTTGGTACATCGCATTTGAATTTCAATAAATATGAACATTAAAAAAAACTGTATAATTTTACCGAATTAGCGAAAATAACCCCTGAAATCCCCAAATACCCAAGATAAAGGCAAAATATGACACATGATCTAAGCGAAGATGGACCTTCTGGCGGGCATATCCGGCGCGCCTATATCGCTGCCTTTATGGATGTCGTGCCAGAAATCGACAGCACCGTCTTTGTTGCCCCGACCTCGGCGATCATTGGGGCTGTGCGGATCGGCGCGAATAGCAGCGTTTGGCATCAAGTAACGGTGCGCGGCGACAATAACTACATCACCATCGGTGAAAACACCAATATTCAGGATAATAGCTGCGTTCACATCGACAGTCGCAAACACCCGACGATTATCGGCAGCAATGTAACCATCGGGCATAGTGCGCTGATCCATGCCTGCACAATCGGTGATAATGGCTTTGTTGGCATGGGGGCTATTGTTATGGATGCGGCGGTAATTGAGCCCACTGGAATGCTGGCGGCTGGTGCTATGCTCACCCCGGGTAAAATTGTTCCGGCGGGCGAATTATGGGGGGGCAGGCCAGCCCGTAAAATGCGTGATCTGAGCGCGCAGGACATTGAGAATAACCGGCTGGCGGCCGCGCATTACGTCGAAGTTGCCCGTGCCCACCGCCTTGGCAGGGACGGCGCGCCCTTTGAGCAGATGAAATGGCGACAGCTGCCGCCAAAAGACTGATCAGGTCCCATCCTTCAGTTATCACTCTTCGGG
>JAACDV010000215.1 GCA_009936825.1 Bacteroidota bacterium
ACACCCAAAAGGGTGAAACAACTAATGCTGAAGTGATTGGCTTTAAAGACAATAACAATCTCTTATCGGTTCATGATCATAATGCACAAATCAGTGTTGGTGCTAAAGTTACAGTCGGTGACGACGGCCACTCGATCAAAGTAGGGCCAGAATTACTTGGCCGTGCGATTGATGCTCTTGGCCATGCACTCGATGACGGGCAGCCAATGCACCTTGCTGATAGCTGGCCTTTAAATGGTAAAAAAACTAACCCGCTAGCGCGCCGACCGGTTGATAAGCAGCTTGATGTTGGTGTTCGGGTAATAAACAGTCTTTTGACTGTTGGCCGAGGACAGCGAGTTGGCATCATCGCCGGGTCAGGTGTTGGTAAATCGGTTCTTTTAGGGATGATGACGCGGTTTACTGAGGCTGATATTGTTGTTGTCGGCCTGATTGGTGAGCGTGCACGTGAGGTCGCAAGCTTTGCCGCCGAAGTTTTGAACGGCGCATCCCGCGACCGAACAGTGATTG
This sequence comes from Bacteroidota bacterium, assembly GCA_009936825.1. Next base: position 511 of record JAACDV010000215.1, read on the forward strand.
TAGCAGAGCCTGCTGACCGTTCGCCCTTATTGCGGATACGCGGGGCAAATCGGGCAACTGCAATTGCCGAATATTTCCGGTCAAAGGGTAAAAACGTTCTTTTGATCATGGACTCGTTAACTCGTGTTGCTCATGCGCGCCGTGAAATTGGACTTGCACTCGGTGAACAGCCAACCTCAAAAGGCTATCCGCCATCGGTAGTGTCGATGATACCGGCATTGATTGAGCGAACCGGTACTGGAATTGGCAATGAGGGGTCGATCACCGGGTTCTATACGGTCTTGGCTGATGGCGATGATGCGAATGATCCAGTGGTTGATACTGCCCGCGCTATTCTTGATGGCCATATTTTGTTGTCGCGTGAACAAACACAATTGGGGGTTTATCCGGCCGTAGATGTGCCATCTTCGGTTAGTCGGGTTATGAATGACATTGCCGATCCAACACAGATACAAGCGGCGCAGTATTTCCGGCGACTGGTCTCGCTTTATATGGAAAACCGCGATTTAATCTTAATGGGCGGCTATGCGCCGGGACAGGATCAAGACCTTGATCTTGCCGTCCAACTTTGGCCCAAATTAATGGCGCATATTCAACAGCCCTTTGACCAAAGTGCATCCTATGCCGATAGTTTAAAAGCCCTTACTGACCTTTTTAATCTGCAGGCTGGACCATGAGCCGCCGTGCCTCAATTTTTGACCGGCTTGCGTTAAAAGAGCGCGTTGCGATTAATCAGCAAATGAAAAGCCTTGGTGCCCTCTCAAAAGAAGCTCGGCAGATTGATGAAATGCGTCAAAAGCTTGATGAAATGGCGCGTGATCAAGCGCCCTGTGATGGTGTGCAGAATGCAGGGTCACTTCGGGCGGCTGCTCAATTGAATTTTCAAATTCGCGTGCAGCTTGAAACGGCAAGCAACCGTTCTGAATACCTGGCCATGGAATTGCGGCAATTAAGGCAAAAAATTGCCCAATCCGATCGCCGCCGTGAAAAATCGACTAACAAGGCCGATGCGCTCCGGACAAAGGCGCGAAATGATCGTGCCGCAAAGCGGGAAGATGATGAAGCTTCACGTCGGCGGGGTCAGCCACGGTAAAACCCATCGATCAAAAAATCCAATTATTGCGTCGAGAATGGCATCCGAATTGCATCGCCTGTGCGATGAGTTGTATTCGACCTTGATAAGCGGGCTTTTTAAGAATGTCAGAAATCTTTTCTAAATCGATTCACATGTCAGGAGCAGGCGCTGCGCCTTCGAAAGCGGTGAAAACCGAAGCCAATGGCGATGATCTCTTGTTTGCGGCGCTTTTTGGCGGTGCAACAAGTGATATATCTGCTGATGATGATAATGTTGACCCTGCGGCCATTTCTGGTGTTTTTGCGAAACAAACAACTGAAAAAGATGAGACTGAAACTCCGCCACAACAAGCATTGCTTGCGACGATTGCGGCGTTGCAGGCGGCCAATGCCTTTGATAAAAAACAAATCAGCAAGGCAAATGATGAGGGAATGGAAAACAACGACGCAAGAAGCATCGATGAAAATAGCGATGCCTTGGCAGGTATGGTCGCAGCCGCACCGCTCGAACCCCACATAAACCCAGCAAAGGGTGCGGTTACCAATCCATTGCAAAATACAAAATCAATCCGGGTAAACATGGCTTTTGAAGACGGCAAGTCGTACGGTCAAGCTACCGCCAATCTGCCTAAAATTGGCGTTGGCCCAATTCAGGGCTTAATGCAAAGCCTGACGGTGCAAGCAGCATCTGCTGGTGAACCGGCAGCAATCAGTCAGGCAGCAGCATCTGCTGGTGAACCG
>JAACDV010000030.1 GCA_009936825.1 Bacteroidota bacterium
AGACTGTTAGGTTTTCAAAGACTGGTAGGTTTTCAAAAAAAAAGAGATGCGCGGGCCATGACAGCCCACGCAAGCGACAAACTTACATCCAGCCGCGTTCTTTGTAATACTTCATTGCACCAGCATGAAGCGGAGCAGACAGACCATCGCTGATCATCTCTTCTTCCTTTAGATTGCGGAATGCGGGGTGTAATTTCTTGAAATCCGCAAAATTGTCAAAAGTGGCTTTTACCACTGTATAGACAACATTTTCCGGCACATCAGCAGAGGTAATCACAGTTGCTCCAACACCGAATGTTGAAGTTGCGTTCGGTGTTCCGGCATACATTCCGCCGGGTATTTCGGCCACACGATAGAAAGAATTATCAGCAACCAGCTTATCAATGGGCGCACCTTTCACTGATACCAGTTCAACATCACAGCTTGATGCCGCTTGTGTAACAGCCGCTGCAGGGTGACCAATGGTATAGATCATTGCTTCGATTTTGCCGTCACAGATTGCTTGGGCCTGCTCGGACCCTTTCAATTCAGATGCCAGAGCAAAATCGCTCATCTTCATGCCAAAAGCATCCATGACAACTTCCATGGTGGCGCGTTGACCCGAACCGGGGTTGCCAACATTGACTTTTTTGCCCTTGAGACCTTCGAACGACGTGATGCCCGACCCTTTGCGCACGATCAGCGTAAAGGGCTCAGGATGCACGGAAAATACCGCGCGCAGCTTGGTGAATTTACCTGCATCACTGAATTTTGAGGTGCCACGATAAGCATGATACTGCCAGTCAGATTGAGCCACACCAAATTCCAACTCGCCAGCGCGAACGGTGTTGATGTTGTAAACTGACCCACCGGTTGATTCAGCGGAACAGCGAATGCCGTGTGTCTTGCGATCTTTATTAACAAGACGGCAGATCGCTCCACCAGTTGGATAATAAACGCCGGTAACGCCCCCAGTGCCAATGGAAACAAATTGCTCGGCAAAGGCTATTGAAGCGCCGAAGGCTGTTAGGGATGCGATAACACCCCCGTAAACGAACTGTTTAAGTTTCATTTCGTACTTCTCCCTTTGAATTAAATTCATTTTAACAAAACACATTGAACACATTTTGGGAAGCGTCTTATGAGAATCCAGTGCCCGCACTGAGGCGCTTCCAATTTCGCTTATACCCACCGTAAAAGGCGAGGTTGTTTATCAAGCAAAAAAATCTAATATAGGAAAATCAAGGCCACTAGGGTCGGCGGGTGTATAAAGATGCAAACGACTGCCAAAAATGAACTGTCGGTCATGCAGCGTGCGCGTGGTGCAATTGACCTTGCTGTTGTGCAAGGCAAGTTAGAGCGGTTTTATCAGTCGGGCTCTGCCAAGATATTTATGCCTAAAACCTATGCAGCAACAATCGAGGCAGTGTTGGTAAATACTGCGGGCGGCCTTACTGGCGGCGATAAATTTCAGGTCAAGCTCAGCGCGGATGGCGACACACACTTGACCGTTTCCACGCAAACAGCCGAACGGATTTACCGTGCGCTAGGCCCCCAGAACGCGGAAATGCGTGTTGATATGGCGCTGACCGGTCCTGCCAGTCTGCATTGGTTGCCGCAGGAAACAATCCTTTTTGACGGTGCGGGGTTTTCGCGCCAGTTGAATGTTGAGATGGATACCGAGGCAAGCTTTTTGGCCAGTGAAATGATAGTGTTCGGGCGGACGGCGATGCACGAGTCCGTACGCCAAGGCAGCTTGATGGACCAATGGCGGATTAGGCGCGGCGGTCACTTAATGCATGCCGAAGCCCTGCGCCTTGATGGTGAGATTGCCAGCAAGCTTGATCACCAAGCCAGTGCCAGCAACAGTATCTGTCTTGCGTCAACATTATATATCAGCCCCGCTGCCGATGATGCTGCCGGCGTTACTGCGGTGCGGACGTTTTTCAAAGATTACCCCGAAGTTAAAACGGCGGTTTCGGCGTGGGACGGCAAGCTGGTCATCCGCAGCCTTGGCGATGATACGGCGCGGATGAAAAAACTGCTGGCACATTTTATTGAACAGTTTCGCAAAATTGCAAACCCCCGTGTCTGGAATTATTAGGCCCGGGTGTGATGTTACTAAGGGGTCGGGTGTGATGTTACTAAGGAGATTAGCCAATGAAATTAACACCGCGTGAAAAAGACAAATTGCTGGTGAGTGTCGCCGCGATGGTGGCAAGAGGCCGGCTGGAACGTGGCGTCAAGCTGAACTATCCTGAAGCCATTGCCCTGATTACCGATTTCGTCGTCGAGGGCGCACGTGATGGTCGCAGCGTTGCCGATTTAATGGAAGCCGGTGCGCATGTCATTGGCGAGGGCGACTGCATGTCCGGAATTGCCGAAATGATCCATGATGTGCAGGTAGAAGCGACTTTCCCCGACGGCACCAAACTGGTGACCGTGCATCATCCAATCCGCTAATCTAACTCTTATGACAAAGGAAATCCCATGATCCCCGGAGAAGTTATCGTTGCGAAGGGTGACATCGTCCTGAATGAAGGGCGGGAAGCGATCACTATAAGCGTGGCAAATACCGGTGATAGGCCGGTGCAGATTGGCAGTCATTATCATTTTGCTGAAACCAATGCCGCCCTTGATTTTGACCGGGGAAGTGCGCGCGGGATGCGGCTAGACATTGCTGCCGGAACAGCGGTGCGCTTTGAGCCCGGGCAAACCCGTGATGTTCAGCTGATCCCGATGGCGGGGGCCCGGCGGGTTTTCGGTTTTAACGCCCAGATCATGGGGGATCTCTAAATGCCTGCAAAAATTTCCCGAAGCATCTATGCCGATATGTATGGACCAACGCGCGGTGACCGTGTCCGCTTGGCGGATACCGAGCTGATTGTCGAGGTTGAGGACGACCTTACCAGCTATGGCGAGGAAGTGAAATGTGGCGGCGGTAAAGTCATTCGTGATGGTATGGGCCAGTCACAGGTAACGCGGGCAGATGGCGCCGTTGACACTGTTATCACCAATGCCCTGATTATTGATGTTTCCGGCATTTACAAAGCTGATGTTGGATTGAAGGAAGGGCAGATTTGCGGCATCGGCAAAGCTGGCAACCCGGATACCCAGCCGGGCGTCGATATAATCATTGGGCCGGGCACCGAGGCGATCGCAGCCGAGGGGCATATTCTAACGGCGGGTGGTTTTGACAGCCACATCCATTTCATTTGCCCGCAACAGGTTGATGATGCGCTGCATTCCGGTCTGACTACAATGCTGGGAGGCGGCACCGGACCGGCGCATGGCACTTTGGCCACCACATGTACACCGGGAAGCTGGCACATCGGGCGGATGCTGCAAGCGGCTGACGGGTTGGCGATGAACCTTGCCTTTGCGGGCAAGGGGAATGCGTCAATTGCAGCGGCGCTGGAAGAGCAGGTTGTTGGCGGGGCCTGCGCCTTGAAACTGCATGAAGATTGGGGAACGACTCCGGCGGCGATTGATACCTGTCTTTCGGTTGCTGATGAAATGGACGTTCAGGTGATGATCCACACCGATACGCTGAACGAAAGCGGCTTTGTTGAAAACACCGTGAACGCGATAAAGCAGCGGGTCATCCACGCTTTTCATACCGAGGGTGCGGGGGGCGGTCATGCACCCGACATTATCAAGATTTGCGGCGAGGATTTTGTGATCCCGTCATCAACCAATCCGACGCGCCCCTATACGGTCAACACGCTGGAAGAACATCTCGATATGCTGATGGTCTGTCATCATCTGGATAAATCCATTCCTGAAGATGTGGCTTTTGCCGAAAGCCGTATTCGGCGTGAAACGATTGCCGCTGAGGACATCTTGCATGATATGGGGGCGTTTTCGATCATTGCATCGGATAGTCAGGCAATGGGACGCGTTGGTGAGGTTATTATCAGGACATGGCAAACCGCGCATAAGATGAAGGTTCAGCGGGGGCGGCTGCCCGAAGAAACTGGCGAGAATGACAATATGCGGGTCAAACGCTATATCGCCAAATACACAATAAATCCGGCGATTGCGCATGGTATTTCCAGCCATATTGGCTCAATTGCGGTTGGCAAACGGGCTGATCTGGTTTTGTGGAAACCTGCCTTTTTTGGGGTGAAACCTGAAATGGTTTTGCTTGGTGGTAGCATTGCCGTGGCGCAGATGGGGGATCCGAATGCGTCTATCCCAACGCCGCAACCGGTATATACGCGCCCGATGTTTGCCAGCCTTGGTCGGTCGGTCGAACATTCGGCGGTAACTTTTGTTAGTAACGCGGCCCAGACCATGGGGATTAAATCCCAACTGGGTCTTGCCAAATCAACACTGGCAGTTAGTCATACGCGGGATATATCGAAGGCTGACATGGTTCATAATAACCATTGTCCTGCGATCGAAGTTAACCCGGAAACGTATGAAGTGCGCGCCGATGGTGTTTTGTTAACCTGTGAGCCGGCGAACGAGTTGCCCATGGCGCAGCGTTATTTTCTCTATTAGGGCGGTGTGTAGCGATGGATAAAGCTATGAGTTCAGTGCTTTTACAGGCAGGCCATATTCACCGCGCGGCCGTAGGCGGGGATAAAGATATGGCAATCACGCTGGATTTTGAGGCGCGATTTTTGCGGCGTAAACGGCTGGCAAGTGATTGCGGGACCGAATTTATGGTCGATCTTGCCGAGACTGTTTCGCTTAATGCTGGCGATGCTTTTATGCTGGATGATGGCCG
>JAACDV010000031.1 GCA_009936825.1 Bacteroidota bacterium
CCTCCCTACCTTTGGCGATGCGCCGCTGCAAAATCATCGACAGGAACGGACGCAAGATCCGCCAGCTCAGGTCATAGGGCCAGCCAAGCGGTGAGGGTTTATTGCCACCAGCCTTGCCAACAGTAATTACCGGCCGCTCTGCTAGCGGCTTTACGGATAGATTTGACGGGCGTTTGGGGCGCGTCTTTTTCGTCATTGGCTGCCAACGCCCCCTTTATCATCCCCTTTATCATCCCCTGTATCATGCCAAAAATGGGCATCGGCCGCGTTGCTTACGACGTTCAGGGCGTCTTCAAGGCGGCGTCGCTGCGCCTCCATCTGCGGTTTTGTGCGGTTGCTGTTTTTGGTATCGATTTTCAGGGGCTCTGCCCAGATCATAATCCCCCGGCTAAATGGTTTGGGGATAATCATGCCGTCCCATCCCGGCGCCCGCCAGAACCGGTCCACAGCCCATGCAACTGGGACAATTGGTTTCTTGGCAAGGCTGGCGAGGGCAACTGGCCCCATTGCTGCGGTGCGGGCAGGGCCGCGTGGGCCATCAGGGGTGATGGCCGCAACCCTTCCCAGATCGAGAACGCGTTTCAAACCCCGCAAACCCGAGATCGCGTTACGATTGCTGCTTCCCCACACCGTTCGCACACCCAAATGGTTAACGGTATGCGCTAAAAGCCGGCCATCGGGATGGGGTGATTGCAGCGCGTTCATCGGGTGGCGTCGCGGCCATAACCACGGCATGGCGATAATCCGCGAATGCCAGAAGACAAGGATGAAGCCGTCATGATCACGCAGAATTTCCTTGCCGGTTTCTGGGTTCAGCGTGCGCCACCGGATGCTCAGCATAATCAGTGCCACGATCGCCGCCAGCAACCAGCTTAGCACAAACAGGCCAATCGGGTTTCGGATTAATCCTTTCAGCATGTGCTTGATGTCCCAATGCCCGGCGCCGGGTTGCAAATTCAGCAGCAATCACGCTAGCGGCCTGTTGATACTTGTGTTTATATACCCCCGAAAGTATCGAGCCGTCCAGCCATGGAAAACGGGTTGAGATGTAACAGCGGATTAAGGTTTTGGGCCCTCTATTCTGGGGTGGGGGAGTGTAGGGATGCGATTTATTTATGACTGAACCCTCGCCTAATCGGGCCTGTGCGCACCTGCTTCCGGCTCGGCTTCCAACTCGGCCAATATCCGATAACGGAACAATATCCAACAATGATGTAATCCGGCGACCGCGTCTGCTGATTGTGCAGCCGCTTGTCGGGATTGGCGATATGGTCTGGCACAAACCGTGGATTGATCATCTGGCGGCTGAATATGACATTATTCTAGCCACGAAACCGACTGTGCAGGCGCATCACCTTTTTGCTGCCGAGATCAAATCTTCCGGGCAAAATTTGGAAATCCTGTTGATTGAACGCTCAATGCGCGGCAGGCGCGGGCGGCATGACGGCCTGATCGGGCTGTTGCGTCTGGTGGCTGATTTCAAAGCGGCGAAAGCGGATGCGGCCCTGCTGCTTCATCACAGCGCACGCCTCGGATTCGCTATTTGGATGAGCGGCATTACCGAAAGATGGGGATATGGCGTCGGTAGCAGCCGTCATTGGCTCAATAGGGGAAATTTCCTTGGCCGTGATGCCCGAAAGGTGCATCCAACCAACAAAATGGCTGATTTTGCAACGATCAACGGATTTGCGCCTGATCCCGCGATCTGGAAGATCACACCAACCCCTGATGCTCATCAACGCGCGATGGCGTCTTTGCTGGCAGCTGGTATGCGCAAGGATGATGCATTCATTGTCATGGGTGTCGGCGCAATGGATGATGAACGGCAATGGCCGACCGCCCATTTTGCCGCCCTGATCGGGTTAGTTCGCACCCGATATCCGGACCTCTATATTCTGTTGATGGGGGCGCCATCCGAAATGCCCCTAATGGATGCGGTGGCGTCTGGCTTGGCTGACGACACCCGCATTATCATCAGCACTTCACCCATAGACGAGGCGGTGGCCCTGCTGACAAATGCGCTGCTTTATGTTGGTAATGATACCAGCCTGTTAAACATTGCGGCGGCTTGCAATCGGCCAGCTATCGGTCTTTTTGCGCAAAGCGCCCCGCTGGTTTATAGCCCGAATATCAAGGCAGTTTCGGTTGAAAATGACCAAATTGGCGTTGCTGGTGCGATCACTAAAATTCCGCCAAAACGTGTTTTTGATGCAGTTTATAAAGAATTGAGCGAGAATACCTCTCCGGATTAATCTTCCGGTGGTACATTGGGTAATAACCAAAGGCTGAGAGACCAAGCGCCACATGCAACAGGCCGACAAAGACCAAAATACCGGATCAAAAGCGATTATGCTGCGTATCTGGCAGGGCTGGGTGCAGCGATATCTGGGCCGCCTGCTTGGGGCGTTTGGGTTAATGATTGTGGTTGCCGGAACCGCGTCTGCCTATCCGTTGCTAACGCGCTATATCTTCAACGCGCTTGCTGATGGCCGGGCGATGGAGGTGATCTGGCTTGCCCCGCCAACAATTATCGCGCTGGCGCTGGTAAAGGGTGTTGCGCTGTTTTTGCAGACGGTGCAGGTGAATGCGCTGGCGCTCCGGGTGACAACTGATCTTCAAAAGGACATGTCGAAAAGCCTGATAAATGCCGATCTTGCAGTGATTAGCCGGGAGCCAGCTGGCGCGTTTATGTCGCGGATCATGAATGACCTCAATCTGGTGCGTGAAGCTTTTGTGCGGCTGGCGAATGATCTGGTGCGCGACATTCTGACGGTGATTGTGTTGATTGGTGCCATGCTATGGCTTGATTGGGTGATGACATTGGTGGTGTTGCTGGTCTATCCGCTGGCAATGCAGCCGATCATTCGCATCGGCAATCGACAGCGCAAGGCATCGGGCAATCTGCAAACGCATATGGAAGGTGTGACATCGCTTTTGGCGGAAACCTTGCAGGGCGCCCGTATGGTCAAAGCCTATCAGCTGGAAGGAAGCGAAATCCGGCGCACTGAGCAAGCGTGTGACGGTCTGTATCAGGGGCTTGTCGGGCTGTTGAGGGGGCGGGCGAAAATTGATCCGATCCTCGAAGTTGTTGGCGGCCTTGCGGTTGGCGGTGTTATCGCGCTTGCTGGATGGCGGGTTGCGGCGGGTGATATGCTGGTCGGTGACGTGATTGCCTTCATCACGACGTTGATCCTGCTGGTGCAGCCGGTGCGTGGCATTGGCACCTTGAATGCGGTGACCCAAGAGGCGCTGGCTGCGGCGCAGCGCATTCTGGGTTTGCTGGATGTGCCGCGCCAGATTACCTCTGAAAAGGACGCACCAGCTCTGACGGTCACCAAGGGTGAGGTGATTTTCACCAATGTCGGCTTTGAATATGCGGACCACTCTGCAAATGCACCCGATACTTCGGATGTCTCAGACGTCTCGGGTAATTCAGACGTCTCGGGTAATAGGGTGTTGAATGGGATAAATTTCACCGCCAAAGCCGGTCAGACAATCGCCCTTGTTGGGCCGAGCGGTGCTGGCAAAACCACAATCATTAATTTGCTACCCCGGTTTTTTGATGTGAGCGAGGGCAGCATCACAATTGATGGCCAGGATATCAGCAAGGTCACAACCGAGAGCCTGCGTCATCACCTCGCCCTCGTCTCGCAGGATGCGGTGCTGTTTGATGATACAATTGCCGCCAATATCGCGTTTGGCAAACCCGGTGCAGATTCCACGGAAATTCGGAGCGCAGCCGAGGCGGCGGCGGCGCATGACTTCATTTCCCAGATGCCGGACGGCTATAATACGCAGGTTGGCGCGATGGGAAACCGGCTTTCCGGCGGTCAACGTCAGCGGATTTCAATTGCCCGGGCGATGTTAAAGGATGCACCGATCCTGTTGCTAGATGAGGCGACGGCAGCCCTTGATGCAGATTCTGAAAAGCAGGTGCAAAGCGCGCTTGCAACCTTGCAAAAAGGCCGCACAACTTTGGTTGTTGCGCACAGGTTGGCAACGGTGCGCGATGCCTCGCTGATTTTGGTGATGGAGGATGGCCGGATTACCGAACGCGGCACTCATGCCAGCCTGACAGCGGCGAATGGCGTTTATGCACGCTTGTGTAATCTGCAATTTTTTAGTGAAGCCTGATAGGGTCTATTCTCGGGACAAAATGTCGTCAGTTAGTCGCACAGCCCACCCTTTGGCCTTGAAATCGCGGGTGATCTGTTCGGGATCATAAACATTATCGACCCAGTCAAAGAACGCCATACCACGATCTTCATAGGGGAAATAGGCGGCAAAAAACGCATCTAGAAGTCCGGTTTTGGCCTGTTTCACATGGCCATATTTCCATGCAAGCTGCGCGGCGGCTTGCCGGGCTGGCCGCTTTTCGACAATCAACAGATAAAGCGCCGCCATTAAACCGGCACGGTCGGCGCCTGATTTGCAATGCATCATCGCCGGTAATTCAGCCTCGGCAAAAAGTGCGCGTGCGGCGTGCAGCATCGCCTTGTCGGGGGCTGCCCGTGATCTGGCGGTGAAATCCAACAAGGTGATACCCGTCTGGGCACAGGCTTCGGCCTCTAGCCGCCAGCCCCCATCATCGCGCGGTCCGCGTAAATTTATAATGGTTTTGATGCCGTCTGCGGCGGCGGCTTTGATGCGTCCGGGCGCAGGCTGGTTACAGCGCCACATTCCGGGGGCAATCTGATGTTTGTTATGCCAATAGACCCGCAGAAACCCGTGGTCTTTAAAAATCAATTCAATCCAGTCAATGAGGCCGCGCCGACTACCGGCAGGGGCAACAAAACTCATGCCCCAGCCACCATCATCCCATCGATGCGCAGCGAGGGAGCGGCCATGCTTTTGCGCATGTCGATGTCGTTGGCACGAACGATCCCCATGAACATATCTTTCAGATTGCCGGCAATCGTGGCTTCGGTGACGGGGTGCGTGATCTGGCCGTTCTCAATCCAGAAACCGCCGGCACCTCGGCTGTAATCGCCGGTGATCATGTCGACAGAACTGCCCATCATTTCAGTCACCAGAAAACCGGCTTTGATATCGGCCATTAATTCTTGTGGCGAGATATCACCATTTTCCAGATAAAAATTGCTGGTCGAGGGTGAGGGTCCGCCGCCGATGCCGCGGCTAGCATTGCCCGAAGATTGCAGACCAAGCTGTGTTGCCGATGCAATATCAAGGAACCAGCCCTGCAAGACGCCATCCTTGACCATCTCGCGGCGTTCCACGGCAAGGCCTTCACCATCAAACAGGCGCGAGCCCATGCCGCGTGGGCGCAGGGGATCATCGACAAAATTCAATCCTGATGCCGCAATCTGTTCGCCCATCTTATCTTTCAGAAAACTCGTGCCTCTGGCGATTGATGCGCCATTGATGGCCCCCGCCAATGCGCCGACAATCGAGGCCGCAACCCGGTGGTCATAAATCACTGGAAAGGCGCCCGTTGGCGGCTTGGTTGCGCCAAGGCGGCTAAGCGTGCGTTTGGCGGCTGAATGTCCAACATCTTCTGGTTTGTCCAAATCTTCGGCATAGACGGCGGCGGTATAGTCGTAATCACGCTCCATATTCCCATCCCTCTCGGCGATTACCACTGCTGAGATACCGTGGGATGAGCGTTTGTAATTGGCTGAAAACCCGTTGCTTGTGGCAATAAGTACGTTTGCCACGCCGTGATTTGCCGATCCGCCTTCCGAATTGGTGATGCCGTCATGCGACAGGGCTGCTTCCTCTGCGGCGCGTGCCATGTCGGTCAGCGCATCAACGCTTGGCACATTGTCGTCATACATGTCCAATTCGGGAATGCTGGTCGCCAGCTCTTCGGGTCGCGCCAGTCTTGCATAGGGGTCTTCGGGGGCGATTTTGGCCATCGCCACTGCCCGCTCTGCCAAAGCTTTGATATTTTCGCTATCAAGCTGGCCAGTTGAAATAGAAGCATTTCTGCGGCCTACGAAAATACGCAAACCGGCATCAAAATCCTCCGAACGCTCACTCGCTTCAACCTTGCCAAAGCGAAGGTCGACCGAGGTGCCTTCACCTCTGACAAGGATGGCATCCGCACCATCAGCGCCGGCTGCCTTTGCGGCATCCAGAAGTTCAGCAATAAGGGACTCTTGAGTACGTGTCATCATGCTCCTCAGATATAGTGCCAGTCGCCTAATTTCAAGCGTCTAGCCGACACTATAGCCATCCTTGCATGAACCAGCCAATCTGTTTATGACTACGGACATGACTTACAGGATTTTTATCGATGGCGCGGCCGGGACTACCGGCTTGCAGGTAGCCGACAGATTGGCGCGGCACCCGGGGGTAACTGCGCACGCGCTGGATGATGCAAAACGTAAAGATGATAATGCCAGACGCGAAATGATGGCGGCATCTGATCTGACGATTTTGTGCTTGCCAGATGATGCGGCGCGTGATGTCGCCAGCGCGGCCGATCATGATGTTAAGGTGATTGATGCCTCTAGCGCACATCGCACGTCACCCGGCTGGGTTTACGGGTTTCCAGAATTAATGTCGGGACAACGTGCGGCCATTGCCGGTGCCAACCGGATCAGCAACCCCGGATGCTATCCAACAGGTTTTCTGTCACTTGTGCGCCCGCTGATGGATAGTGGGCTGCTGGGCAGCGATGCGCTGTTATCAATTGCGGCAATTTCCGGCTATAGCGGCGGTGGCAATGCGATGATCGCCCGCCATGCCGATGCGGCTTTACCGGCATTCGGTATTTATGGAACCGGAATGGCGCATAAACATATCCCGGAAATGATTGCCTATTCAGGGCTGAAATCAGCACCGGTTTTCATGCCGTCCGTAGGCAATTTTTATGCGGGTATGTTGGTCAATCTGCCACTTCATGCGGCCCACCTAAGCAAATCTGTGTCTGCACAGGATATCCATCAGGTTTTGGCGGCGCATTATGAAGGTGAACATTTTGTGCGCATGGGCGCGGCATCCGCTGGTGATCAGGCGGCGCTCGAAGATGGTTTGTTGGCGGCAGAGCGGCTTTGGAACGCCAATCATCTGGAACTGTTTGTTTTTGCCAGCCCCGATGAAAGCCAATTCTGGCTGGTGGCACGCCTTGATAATCTGGGCAAAGGCGCATCGGGTGCGGCGGTGCAGAATATGAACATCGCGCTTGGTTTAGATGAAAAAACAGGCCTTGAAGATGGTTGATGTGGGAAGAGTTTGATGAGCGAGTTTCCCGATGAGGCCTATTACCTACCAGAACAAAGCGAGTTAGAGCGGGCCACGAATTACCCCTATGATGCGCCCCAAGGTGCCTTTGTGTTTGATCAGGGGCGCCTTTCTGCCTTTCGTGATGCGTCAATTCTGGCCGATAGGACTGCGGTTCTGTCGGTTGGATCGAACCGCGCTCCCGTGCAATTGCGCCGTAAATTCGGTGACGCTGAGACTATTCCGGTGACGCCTGCGGTTCTGCATGATTGTGACATTGTGCATGCGGCCCAACTTGGTTATTACGGCGCAGTTCCCTGCACCGCATTTCCGGCGAAAGGGTGTGATGTTGGCCTGAATATCGCATGGCTCAATGCATCGCAATTGGCCCTGATGCATCGCACCGAAGCGTTGGGTGTTGCCTATGATTTTGTCCGCTTTAATGGCGGTGCCGTCACGCATCTGCC
>JAACDV010000216.1 GCA_009936825.1 Bacteroidota bacterium
CCGCTTTGAAAATGCCGCCGCCAGTCCCGCCGCGCCCCCTTGCCGGACTGAACAGCGAAACCATAGCACGGCGTGATCCAGCGTTTGAGGCGATGCGGTGCCTTGGGTGTGGAGCCAAAACCAGTCATGAGATTTTGGCAGCGGCGATGCAGCAAGCGACTGCCAACGCCCTAAAGCTTGGGGCTGATCCGGCCTTGATGCCGCCCGAAAGCGTAAACGAGGATTCAGCGATTATACAGCCACCCCGCACCGGTGATCTGGTTCAGTCTGTTGACGTCATTTCCGAAATTGTGAGTGATCCATTCCAGCTTGGCCGGATTGCCGCCGTTCATGCGCTGAGTGATCTTTATGCAGCGAACGCCGCCCCGCACTATGCAATGGCGATTGTAAATCTGGCACCCGCGCGGGCTGATCTTCAACAGGATCAACTGGCCGCTCTGATGACCGGGGGCCTTTTGGCATTGAGCGAGGCCGGAGTGCGCCTAATTGGCGGGCATACCAGCGAGACCGACGCAATGAGCATCGGTTTTTCCGTCACCGGGCATCGCAGCAAAGCGCCCATCCCCCTAACGCCGGATGAGGGTCCGGTGTTGTTGCTGACCAAGGCGATTGGCACGGGTGTGATTATGGCCGGTCATATGCAGCTTTGTGCGCCGGGCAATCATGTGCAGACCGCGATCCGGTCGATGGCGGCGGGCAATGGTCTGGCGGCCACCGCCCTAGCCAATGCAAACCCGATGATGACCGATGTAACCGGGTTCGGACTGGCCCGCCACGCAATGAACCTGGCCCAACGGTCAGGCTTTTCCGGGGTTCAGATTGATCTGCAGGCTGTTCCCCTTCTTTCGGGGGCAGCGGCCCTTTTTAAGTCCGGCATCCGGTCCAGCCTGCATGATCAAAACGAAAACTCTGTCCGGCTGAATGCAGCGGCGCCCACCGCCGTAGAAGACGGCGTCCCGATGGCAGCATTGTTTGATCCACAGACTAGCGGCGGTCTGCTGGCGGTTTTGCCGCGTAAGCAAGCGCAAAAATTGAGCATAACTCTTCAGAAATCAGGACATAATGCTGCTATCATCGGTATTTTGAGCCTTGACTGGTCCGGACTGCGCGTATCATAGCTAGAACGCTCATCGGCAAGACATTTTAGGATCAGGTTTATGGCTCCGCCCATCACACGAATTACCAACTGGACTGCCAAGCCCTACAGCATGATTATTGATGTGCGCTCGCCAAGTGAATTTGCCGAGGACCATATTCCGGGCGCGGTCAGTATGCCGGTTCTTCAGGATGATGAGCGCGCCGAAATTGGCACGCTGCACAATCAGGTTGGCTCGTTTGAGGCGAAGCGGCGCGGCGCGGTGCTGGTTGCCAAAAACATCTCGAACGCGCTGGAGACATTTCTTGGCGATGCGCCCAAGAATTTCAGCCCCCTGATCTATTGCTGGCGCGGCGGTCAACGCAGCGCTGCCATGGCCCATATATTTGCCGAAATAGGCTGGAAGACTGACATTGTTGATGGCGGCTATAAAACCTACCGGAAACAGGTTCTTGACGGGCTGGATAGTTTGCCGCCGAAATTCCGCTTGATCATTCTTCGCGGACGTACGGGAACAGCTAAAACGCAAATTTTGCGGATGGCGGCAAGCTTGGGCGCACAAATCATTGATCTGGAGGGACTGGCGTGTCATCGCGGCTCGCTTCTTGGCGGCGAGCCCGGGGGCGTGCAGCCATCCGCACGCCTGTTTGAGTCTGGTCTGCATGCGGCGTTTCAGCAATTTGATCCGGCAAAACCAATTTTTGTTGAATCCGAGAGCAGCAAGATCGGCAATGTGAATATTCCCAGCACGATGTGGAAGCGAATGCGCGCGGCAGAATCAATTCATCTGTCGGCGGCAATGCCGGCTCGGGTGACCTTTCTGGTGGATGATTATCAGCATTTGATCGCCGACCCCGAACGCCTAGAGCCTCTGCTGAAATGGGTTATAACGCGGATCGGCCATGCCGCGGTAAAGGAATGGCGCCAGCACATAAAAGCTGGTGACTGGCCCGGGTTTGTCACCCGTCTGCTAGAGGATCATTACGACCCGGCCTATGACCGGTCAGCCGCGTTGCGCGAGCATAATGATATTGCTGACTTGCAGGTTGATGATCTTACCCCGGAAACGATTAGGGACCTTGCACAGAAACTTGCCGAATTCAGCTGATAATCTGGCCGGTTATAGCCGGGTATTTTTGGCAAATTACACGCTGCGGGCGGGCTTTGTGTGATATTCCTGCAAAAACGCTATTGCATAGATGAAGTGATGATGTATAACGCTTCGCAGGCTTTTCCCCGGTAGCTCAGCGGTAGAGCAAGCGACTGTTAATCGCTTGGCCGGCGGTTCGAATCCGTCCCGGGGAGCCAGCCTTGCTTAATCGCCGCCCGACCTATAGGGGTTCTTTTAGGGATTGCCCGCGCCGCGCGATTCCGGGGAAACGAGGCGCGCGATCATGTAGCGTCCGGCTTCTCCTAACTCTCACCATCGGGGCGGGTTCTCTTCAAAGGCCGCCCGCCGATCCCAAGCGCCAGAATGACTATCATCTCGTCGCTGCGCGGTGCATCGGGAACAGTGATTTCGGCGGCATCCATCAGATCAAATTCCCAAATGCTCTTTTTTACGGTTAGCGGCACGGTAATCACCGCCCCGGGTCCCCCCATTTTTTTGGTAGATGTGATAATCTCGCTGGCCTCGCCTAGTGCGCCTCTGACGGGCGCTCCAAAGCGGGGGTGCAGAACGGCAGCCGCATGTTCTATTTCGCCGTCCACACCCACGATTGCCCCCTTGCCATAGCTATCAACGTCATCCGGCACGCATCCCAAAGCCGCAAGTCCGCGCGCCACCAGTTCTGCCGCTATTTCAGCGCCAAGTTGTTTTAAGGGCTCCAGATCCTCGGTATATGCGCCTGCCAGGGGGTTTTTAATCACCGCCGCAACACTACATTTTCGCGAGGGTTCTGGCACTGTCCGGCCATTATCCTCAATAATATCTTCAACACTGGTAATAACTTTGCGGATGTCCGGGCGCATTTGAGGGATCCTTTGATGGTTCGGTTTTTCACTGGCTATGATGCACAGGAATCAGCCGGAATAAACCCCTATGTATCACTTCGATAGGGACAAATGCTTTACAAAGGAAAAAAAGCTCTCCTGCCAAGACCTCTGTTGGGAGGGAAGGACTGGCAGAAGAGCTAGGTCAGTTTGGGACGCCCGGTTGGAGGATGTCCGGGCCCTTTTTGTTTTAGACAAATAAGCGGGCATAAATAGCGTCAAGGTTCGCTTGCAGCGATGCAAATTTTGCATCGCATGCGCTTGACCGCTTGGCGGGTGTGAAGGAAAGGGAAAAGCAGACGCCGGATATTGCACCAGAGGAATAAATCAGTTAAGGGGTTCAGGATTACGCAGCGGGTGCCAGAATCATATGCCGGAGTAAATTTACCTCCGGTCGATTAGGCAATATGATGAGGCCCGGTGTTTGGGTGTTTTGCGGAGAGGTGCCGGAGTGGTTGAACGGGACGGTCTCGAAAACCGTTGTAGGCGCAAGCTTACCGAGGGTTCGAATCCCTCTCTCTCCGCCACGGCCCGTCCTTATCAACAGTAAACTTCATCTTTTGGGAGCCCGCCCGATGCGGGCGCGGTTATTTCAGTCGAAACCGATTGCGAAGACCAAGGCCCAGAAAAAACAACAAAATGAACCCAAG
>JAACDV010000217.1 GCA_009936825.1 Bacteroidota bacterium
CCAGTGCCGATACCAGCACCGGTGGCTGGAGCATTTGCGCTCCGATCAAGGTGGGTAAACTGGCGAATGCTGAAATTTTAACTGCGCTGGCCAGCGGGGCAACAGCGCTTATGCTAAAAGATGCGGATACGGCTTTTCTGGCTGAAACGCTGGATGAGGTTGTTTTGCCTGCGGTTGGTATCGGCTTTCAGGCACCACAGGCGGCGAGCGACCTCTATCACGCGCTTATGGCGCTGGCGGGCGCTAAGGGCTACAAGGCCGAAGATATTGCGGTGGATCTTGGAATTGATCCGTTCCCGGTTTTCTCCAACCACGCACGAAAGCTTCCCGACATTCCGGACAAAATCCCTTTGGGCAGCGCAGAAATAACCGCCGGAATTGATCTTCATGCCAGCGCGCCTGCATCTCACCGATTATTCTGCGTTGATGGGTGGGCGTGGCATAATCGCGGGCTGACCAATGTTCAGGAATTGGCGTTTACGGTCGCGGCAATTGCTGAAATTTTGCGAAAGGCTAATGATGCTGGTATTGATCCTGGGGCGATGGCACCCAGAATTTTGGTCAGGTTGGCCCTGCCATCCGATATGTTTTCCGGCATTGCAAAATTACGCGCGATGCGCATTTTATGGGCTGGTTTGCTCAGTGCTTGCGGGGTTGATGCCCGCACCGCACCGCTGCATCTTGCCGGATGGGCTTCGCTACGGATGATGTCGATTCTGGATGCCGAGGTGAATATGCTGCGCACCACAACCGCGCTTCTTGGCGGGGCTATTGGCGGGGCGGACGCAATGGCGGCCTATGGTCATGACGCGCTTAGCGGCGAGAGCGCGGCGGCCAGTCGAATGGTGCGGATGACCCAGATGATGATGATTGCCGAATCCCACCTTGCAGCCAGCTTTGATCCCTCGGCGGGTGCGCCGTTTATTGAATCGCGAAGCGACGATTTTGCCGAGGCTGGTTGGGCGGCGTTTCAGGAGATTGAGCGCGCTGGCGGCCTGCCTGCAGCTCTTGCCAGCGGCGTGATCACCGGTCAGGCAGATCGGGCGGCGGCGGCGCGTGATGCTCGGCTTTGCTCGGGTGAGGATGATCTGTTAGGGGTCACATTACAGCCCCTCCACCAACCAGTTGCCGAAATTATACCCGAATTTTCGGGCGCTATGGGTGTCGGGCGTCCGGCCACTTGCATCGAAGATTTACGCCGGTCAATTGTGGCAGATCCCCCGCGGCTTTTGGTTATCCTAGGGGCAGCCGATGCCAGATCTGATGCGGATGATCAAGATGAGAAAACCCTTCGCCGCTGGTTGAACATTGCCGGGTTGAACCCTTTATTTCTGGCGGCTGATGATATTCAGGCGATTACAACTGCGCGCCCCGATTTTGTGATTAGTTGCGGGGCGACACTGCTCCCTTCGACTATATCAGAGGCGGGTTATCTTTCTGCCGCCCAGTTTAGTGCGGCGGATGATAAGGTTGCTGCTCTGCATAGCTTTTTTGCGGCTGGTAAGGGGGCATGATGAATCCATTCCCTGATTTTACAAATTTGGACCTCCCACGCCCGGAGCGAGCCCTCTCACCAAGGCTTAATGCGGCCCCGGAGAAGGGGAAACCCTTGCCGCACTCAACACCCGCAACACCCGCGATACCTGAAGGTATCGACATTCCGGCGCGTCCGGTGATGGATACGCGAGTAAGGCAGATTGCCGCCGATAATCTTCCCGGCATTGCCCCCTTTCTTCGCGGCCCTTACCCGACAATGTATGCCACCCGTCCGTGGACAATACGTCAATATGCCGGGTTTTCGACTGCTGAAGAATCGAACGCATTTTACCGGCGCAATCTAGCTGCGGGTCAGATGGGGCTGTCGGTGGCGTTCGATCTGCCGACGCATCGCGGCTATGATTCGGACAATGACCTGGTTGCCGATGATGTTGGAATGGCTGGGGTGGCGATTGATTCGATTGCCGATATGAATCTTCTGTTCCGCGATATTCCGCTGGACCGGATGTCGGTTTCAATGACGATGAATGGGGCGGTGATGCCGATTCTGGCGCTGTTCATCACCGCGGCAGAGGAACAGGGCGTACCGCCATCGGCGCTGGCTGGCACCATTCAGAATGATGTTCTGAAAGAATTTATGGTGCGCAATACATATATCTATCCGCCAACACCGTCGATGCGAATTATTTCCGATATTCTTGGCTATTGCGCTACCAACATGCCGAAGTTCAATTTTATCTCGGTTTCGGGCTATCACATGCAAGAAGCGGGGGCATCGTGTGACCTCGAACTAGCATACACGCTGGCCGATGGTTTGGAATATGTGCGGGCCGGGGTTGCTGCTGGTCTGGATGTCGATGAATTTGCGCCGCGCCTGTCATTTTTCTTTGCCACCGGAATGCATTATTTCATGGAGATTGCCAAGTTGCGCGCGGCCCGCCAGCTCTGGGCTGAGATGATGAAGACGCATTTCTCACCAAAGAATCCAAAATCATTAATGCTACGGATGCATTGCCAGACTTCAGGCTGGTCATTGGCGGCGCAGGATGTGTTCAACAACGTTGCCAGAACCACGATTGAGGCCAGCGCGTCGGTTGCCGGTCATACGCAGTCGCTGCATACCAATTCGCTGGATGAGGCGCTTGGCCTGCCGACGGATTACGCCGCACGCATTGCCCGCAATACACAGATTCACCTGCAAAATGAAGGCAATATGGCACATGTGATTGATCCTTTTGGGGGCTCACATCTGCTGGAGGAGCTGACGCAATCGCTGATAGCACGCGCCCGTACGCATTTGGCCGAGGTTGAGGCACTTGGCGGGATGGCAGCGGCAATTGAGACTGGTCTTCCAAAGCTGCGTATTGAAGAAGTGGCAACAGCGACACAGGCCGAGATTGATTCCGGAAGACGGATAATCGTCGGGGTGAATAATTATCAGCCGCAGACCGCCGCCGATGACACCGAAGAAGTGCAGGTGCGCCGGATTGATAATAGCGAGGTGCGGGCCCAGCAAATTGCCAGATTAAAGCGCCTTCGCGCCGAGCGAGATGAGGCGGCTGTGACCGTTGCACTTGATGCCCTGAGTGCGGCTGCTGCTGGAACGGATAATCTGATGCCGCTGGCGATTGAGGCAGCGCGGGCACGGGCTACGGTGGGTGAAATGTCCGAAGCGCTGAGCCGCGTGTACGGGCGTCATAGGGCGCAGATTAAGGGTGTTCGGGGGGTTTGGAAGGCACATATGGAGGGCACCGCTGATTTGGAGATACTGCGCGACCGTATCGATGCTTTTCGGGCCGCAACCGGGCGTGCACCGCGTCTCCTTGTCGCTAAACTCGGTCAGGACGGACATGATCGCGGCCAAAAGGTGATTGCCTCAGCCTTTGCTGATCTTGGTTTTGATGTTTCCATCGGCCCGCTTTTCCTCACCGTGGATGAGGTCTATGATCTGGCGATTGAAAAAGATGTTGATGCGGTTGGAATTTCAACGCTGGCGGCGGCGCATCTCAGTCAGGTGCCGGCGCTTCGTCAACGTTTGGACAGCGGTGAGGGGCGACATATCGAACTTGTTGTCGGCGGTGTGATACCTCCTAGCGATATTCCGGCGCTGCATTCATCCGGGGCGGCGGCTGTCTTTCTGCCGGGAACAAAATCTACAGATGCGGCAGGTCGCCTTCTTGATCTTTTGGTCCGGCGGCGCAATATCCCAATGGGACAATAGTGATCTTATTCCTTTCCTATCACCCAAGTTTTGCTTTTATCAGACAGGCCAATTCGAATGAACCGAGCTTTAGACACCGCCGCCGAAATTACCGATGAGTTCAGTTTTCTTGATGACTGGGAAGACCGGTATCAACATTTAATTGATCTGGGGCGGAAATTGCCGCCTCTTGACGCGCAGTATAAGAGCGAGGAATTCCGGCTTCGTGGTTGTCAGTCAGTGGTGCATTTTGCCGCCGAACAAAAGGATGATGAGATTGTTTTTCACGCCGGCTCGGACGCTGCAATTGTGCAGGGGCTGATTGCGTTGTTGATTCGTGTTTATTCGGGGCGCACGGCCGAAGAAATTCGTGAAACCGAGGCTCATTTTCTAACCGATATCGGGTTGGACTCGCATCTCTCGGCAACACGAAAAACCGGCCTTGCCAGCATGCTTACAGCGATCAAGGCAGCCGCACAATAAGTCTAATTGGTTTCCGGG
>JAACDV010000218.1 GCA_009936825.1 Bacteroidota bacterium
ATAGGACATGCAGAATATCGGCGGGGATCAGCTCAAACGCTTCGACGCTGCCGCCTGATGCGGCTTGCAACCGGTGCAATAGCTCTACCGCCGCCGCGACATCACGCACTTCGGCAAAGGCTGTGGCGCGCGCTGCTGGTAGTGGAAACAGCTTCATTGTCGCCGCCGTAATCACGCCTAATGTGCCCTCTGATCCGATAAATAGATTGCGAAGATCATAGCCGGTATTGTCTTTGCGAAGCCCGCTAAGCATGTGCAGAACGCGCCCCCCAATCAACACAACCTCAAGGCCCAGCGTCAACTCACGCGTGGTGCCATAGCGAACAACGTTTAACCCGCCAGCATTGGTGCCAAGATTACCGCCGATGGTACAGCTTCCTTTGGCAGCAAGGTTTAGAGGAAAATACAATCCGGCACTCTCAGTTTCGTCATGCAGGCTCTGCAACACGCATCCGGCCTCAACCGTCATTGACATATTGGTTGCGTCGATCTCTCTGATACGGTTCATCCGGCGAAGCGAAAGCAAGATGCTGTTGCCAGAATTATCAGGCGTTGCCCCTCCCATAAAACCGGTATTGCCGCCCTGCACCACAACGGCGATATTATGCGCATCGGCACAGGCCATGACGGCTGATACCTGCTGGGTGGTCTGCGGCAGGATAACGGCAATAGCCGCCCCATGATAATGGCCATGCCAGTCGGTAAGAAAGCCGCTGGTCTCGCTGGCCTCAGTCTTGATACCGGCATTGCCGACAATTTCAGCCAGTTCATCAAGGATAGTTTGCACGTCATTCGGGGGGTGCGACACTGACATAACTCCTTACAAAAAATCCGCAAATGGTCCAGAAGAGGGCCGCGGCGCGGCGGCGCGTTGCAGCCTGTCATTTATCGCCTCACCCAGTCCTTCGTTTGGAATCGGTGCAACGCCAATGGTGCTGGTGCCTGTTGCGTCGGCAATATGCAGCATATCAAACAGATTTGCCGCTGCCTCGCGCAAATCACCCGATGGACTAAGATTTAGCCGCCCCGGATTATCGGGCAGGTTATCATTATTATGACCGTCAATGGCGGCAAACCCAATCAGCACCATTGCCGGGTGGGCCTTGCTGATATTGGTCAAAAGGGTGGCCCGCGGCGCATAGTGGCTCTCCAATTGCCCGGGGCTGGCCATCTGACCTTGGTTTTGCGAGGCATCAGGCGTTGTTGCCGGGTTGGTGCCAAGGGTATCGGCCGGCAGACCAGCTCTCAAAAAGGCGGTGATAATATCGGTGCGGGTAATGCCGCCCGGGCGCAGGATTATCGCGGTCTCTCCCGAACAATCGACCACGGTTGACTCGACGCCGTTGTCGCACCGTCCGCCATCAAGGACCAGACCAACACGTCCGTCCAGACCATCAAGAACATGCTGCGCACGGCTGGGGCTGATCTGACCAGAAGGGTTGGCGCTGGGGGCGGCAATGGGACCGCCAAAAGACTGCAGCAGGGCACGTGCCCCTTCATGCGCCGGAACCCGAAGCGCGATAAGATCCAGCCCGGCACTGGTTAAACGGGCCAGCGGGCAATCCGGTTGCCGTCTTAAAATCAATGTCAGCGGCCCGGGCCAGAACGCCGCCGCCAGAATTTCTGCAATCCGGGTCTTGTCTCCCAGCGCAAAGGCGGCATCCTGATCGGCAACATGGCTAATCAGCGGGTTAAAGGAAGGGCGTTGCTTGGCTGCAAAGATCGCCGCAACTGCATCGGCGTTGCAAGCATCAGCGCCCAACCCATATACCGTTTCGGTGGGAAAGGCGACCAGCTTGCCGCCGCGCAACATTTTGGCCGCACGCGCAATCGTCGCCGGTGAGATTGGCAGGCATTCACTAGGTGAAAGAGGTGTCGGATCGGACATATGCTGCTGCCGTCATGAAGGTTAAATTATGATGGGTAAACGTGATTGAGGCATCTTATCACAGCTTGGCCGCTGGAATTAGCGACAATTTTGGCGCATGATCTATGAAGATGTTTTGATAAAAAGGCCAGACTTGAAAAAGGCCAGACTTGAAAAAAAAGAAAGCCCCCTGCCATGTGTGGACGGTTTACA